>JALOLV010000340.1 GCA_025455785.1 Spirosomataceae bacterium
CCCGGCATGAGGTACATGCCAGTACAATCAAGTTCTTTGTCGCCTTCTTTTAGTTGCGGACGGCGTTTGGGGTCAATTGGTACACCGGGGTAACCTACTTGCGAGATTTGAGCAATTTTGTTTTTCTCTACAACAATATCTACGGGGCCAAGCGGTGGGGCTCCTGTGCTATTGATAAGCGTAACACCTCTAATAATCAGTCGATTGGTTGCCGCTTCGCCTTCGGCACGAGGCGGTGCTTTTTCGATTTGGGCAAATACAGAATAGTAAACAAATGTGATGAAGAATGTAAACTTAAATTTCATACAGATAGATGGGTTTTACAATTTGGACTAAATTTAAGAGATAATCGGGATTAATTTTAGCGTATGTTTAAAATATTCAAAAAATCAGACCCATAATTTTTGAAACCTATTACATTTGTGGGAATTTTTAACCAAAGAAAAAACTCTATCAAGATAGATTGAGTACACAGGGTCGATGAAACACTTTATTTCGCTTGATGACGTAGCGGATGTAAACGATTTAGTACAAGAAGGCATCCGTCAAAAACAAAATCCTTTTGCTGACCAACACCTCGGAAAAAACAAAACCATCGGTTTATTATTTTTTAATTCGAGCCTTCGTACACGCCTAAGTACCCAAAAAGCCGCTCAGAATCTCGGAATGAACGTAATGGTTATGAATGTCGGGCAAGATAGCTGGCAGCTCGAAATGGAAGACGGCGTGGTGATGGATGGTGGTAAAGCCGAACACGTCAAAGAAGCGGCGGCTGTTATTGGTCAATACTGTGATATTATTGCGGTGCGTGCATTTGCCGAACTCAAAGACCGTGATGCCGACTACCGTGAGATTGTGCCAATCGCTTGCTGATTTGATTACGATAGAAGAACTACGCAAAACGGCTCGCCCTAAGGTTGTTTTGACTTGGGCTCCGCACTTCAAGCCGCTTCCGCAGGCGGTGGCGAATTCGTTTGCCGAATGGGTCAATCGCACCGATTACGAGTTTGTCATCACTCATCCCGAGGGCTACGATTTAGCACCAGAGTTTGCCGGAAACGCCCACGTAACCCACAATCAGCTCGAAGCATTTGAAGGAGCCGACTTTATTTACACCAAAAACTGGTCTTCGTATAATCATTACGGACAAGTACTTACCCAAGACCCTGCATGGAAAATTACGGCCGAGAAAATGGCTTTGACCAACAACGGGAAGTTTATGCACTGCCTACCAGTAAGACGAAATCTGAAGGTTGATGATGCAGTTTTAGATAGCCCCAACTCGGTTGTAGTTCAGCAAGCTGGCAATCGTGAGTGGTCGGCACAGGCTGTTTTAAAGAAGATTTTGGTAGATATTTGATATTGAATTATGTCTTAGAAGCTGGTTAGAGATAGGATTCTCGAATCAGCTTTCATCAAAAAAATCAATAGAAAAGTAGTCTCGTCGGGAATATGTAAGTGGTTGATAATCAACTATTTAATTTACATTGTTAAAGAAAGTATCAAAATAGGTAACAAAAAAGCAAGTTTATACAAAATTCCTTATTCGTGTACCTGTAACAGGTCTGATACCTACTTTGCTCAGAAGCCATACAATAAACTCCCAAAATTTGATTCGATGTAATACAGGGTTTAACCAATCGGTTAAGATGCAGTAATTTGTGTCGAATGGTGCTTTATGATGCCATCCGTGATGCCTTTTAGACTGTACTAAGCCAGTTTTTTGAATGAACTCTACAATACATCCGTTTTCTTTGGCTGTTTGATGCGTCCATTTGTGGATTAAATTAGCCTGTGAGCCATAAATTAGTGTAAAAGCTACCTCCCAATGGAAACCCCAAAAAAACACGCTCAAAAGCATTAAAATTGCTGCTAATGCCCAAGATGTCCATGTAAGTTTAAAATAGGAGTTTTTAACCATCCTACGAGGTTCTTTGTGGTGAATGATGTTTACCTCAACCACGTGTTTTCCGATGAATGGCATATCTTCTCGACCATAAACATCCATCCAAAAATGAAATACTCCAGTCAAAAAGTCTGCTCCAAGAATAATGAGAATGATTTTTAAAATTGCAGTTAAAATATCCATATAATTATTATTTAATAGATAAATTTACTAAAAATATGGCATATATTATAGTATTTTATCTAAAAAATATCGTTAAAATAGATAAATTTTCCGTAAATTTAGGCTTTGGTAGATTTTGTATTACATTTTTGTAATACACTCACTAAAAAAGACAAAAAATAGGGCAGTTTTTAGGGTGATTTTAGCCTAACACGCTACAAAACAAGCGTAAAAGATACATACAAGCCCAAACAAAAAACCACTACAAAACTGTATTACAAATCTTTAAATTGGAGTAGTAATGAAAGAAAACAAGGTTAAATCTGAACTTATACAGTTTAGATGCTCAACAGAAGACAAAGAAACATTGACCAAGATAGCAGAACAAAAGGGAAAAGACATTTCTAAGTACCTTCGAGATTTGGTACAGTTTCAAATTAGGTTAGCAAAAACGCCAAAAGTAAAAACCGTAACATCTGTTACGGCTGTTACGGATACAAACCGTAACGAATCAGGAATCAACATGGACGCTGTTAAAGATTTATTGTGGATTCTCGGTGGAGTATTTGGTATTTTCCTACTATTTCGGGTAATAGCACTATTCAATAAGCCGCAAACTCCTTACAATTATCAAGGCTACTATGGTAGCTATGAGGATGATTAAGACCTACGAATAAGATAATCGTTCAAATCTTTGTAGCCCTCATAAACCGTTCGCTTATCAATCACTTTGCAATCAAAGTTGATTAGTTGCTGATAGATTGCTTCGCCTGCTCTGTCAGAATCACCCCAATATTCAACAACTTCAAATTCTTGAATTACTGTAAAACTCTTTTTGAAATTCTCCTTTGAGTTGAGTATTAAAGAGTTAGTTTCTGTATGCTCTGGATTGAGCTGTAAATATGAAAGGTAATCGAAAAAGCCCTCAAAAATCAGTAAATGCCCATCGTTGCTATCGTTTTGAAACACTGTGTAGTGTTGTTCGCCAATGCAGCCCTTAAAAAACTGGTTTCTGATTGCATAGCCGCCTTTTTCGTTTTTGAATCCAAGTGCATAATAGGGCTTTTTATCGGCTGTGAGGTAAAATACCTCAGTCAAAAAACTACTGGCCAATAGTTGATTTATCCCTCTGCTGTCTGAATACCTCTGCAATGAAATTGTCGTGCCAAATGGCTTCAATGCAACTATCTGAGCTTTGCTTGCAACATCCTCCGTTTTGGGGCTTGAAATAGCCCCACCGTTGAAAGAAAAAGAGGGGGTTTGGCTCATTGCTTCGATTTCATCAATTGCATCGAAAAACTGGCACTTTTTGAAGTTCATAATTAGGGCTATCAAATCCCCACGGTAGCCTGACGAAAAATCATTAAAGACATTCTTTGTATCGTCCACCACCATCGAAGCCGTGTTCTCGTTTGTGAATATGCTTTTATAGTAGAACTGACGACCAACCCACCTTTGGGGATGATGCCCGAGCCGTGCCAAATACTCGGTGATTTTTACGGAGTTCTTTAACTGTGTTATTTCGGTTTTTGTCTTCATTGTTGCTCTTTTTCTTTTAGCGGTGGGTCGCTTTTGTTAGTTTGCAAAAAGTGTAAAAAGTTGCAAAGTATTAAAAACTAATTACTCGAATTACTCGATTTGTAACTATTTGATAATCAGCATTTTATCCTTTGAAATTTCGAGTAATTGGTTCTCTTTCTAATTACTCGAAATTACACTTTTTTTAATTTCGAGTAATTTCTTTACACACCTAATTACTCGTTTTGTAATTTCATAACTATTTGATTATCAATATTTTATGCAACATTAAAAATATTTTCGAGTAAATTCTCTTAATACCTAATTACTCGATGTAAAATGCTGATATTCAATATATTATATCATTTCGAGTAATATAGTAATTAGTTTTTATAATATTTTATTAAATATTTATTAACACTCCATTTGTATTCAGGGCTATAAATTGATTTACAAGTAAATCCCATTGCCTTTAATGCCCTTCCGATGTTATAGCAATTGAAATTATTTCTATTGTTCTGATTTAGTTCGGTTTGAATCTCTTTTACCTCTTTATAAACGACATTTTCGTCTTCTTCTGAAGCAGGGAGGTAAATGTGGCTGATAGCTTCCATTTCTTCGCTTTTCCTTAAAAATAGCTTATTCAAAATCTCCTGTTGCTTGATTTCGTCTCTATTCATTTCGTACTCAAAACCGTTATTCAAAAGATGGTATGCTTGACTCCAAACGAGGTCAATATCGATATTTTTAGAATAGCCTTTTTCTTTGCCGTTATCGTGGTTTATTTCGAGAACATTAAAAACCAGCCACCTAACGTTGCCAGTTTCATCGGTCAAAAACTCATATTGATTGGTACTTGCTACAAAGCTCGCTTTTCGCTGAAACTCGAATGATGCCAATTCATCTAAATTGATTAGAAAGTTCTGTACGAGTGAGATTTTGCCCTCTTTCTTGCCAAAATCATAATGCTTTTTACAGTAGTTCTTGAGTTTGGGAGGTACGAGAAAGTCAAAAAACGATGTTTTGCCATCGTTCTGTTTTCCGACAAACGTAAGGCATTGTTTGTTGAAAGGAATCCTGTTTGTGGCTTGGGCTGCAACCCGAACAAGAAACTTTCGGAACATCAAGACAAACCATTTTTGATTGTCGGTTCTTACATAGTTTGCCAGTTGTTCGATATAATCGGGGTCATGCTCCTGGTTCCACTCGGGCAGGGTTTCAAAATATTCAAAAAATGGGTCGTATTTGGGGGTATGTTTTGAGTTTATCAATATTTTGAATTCCTCTTTTGGCTTCGGGAATTTTTTTTCGTAAAGTTCAAAAAGTAGGTCGTTTTCGTTGATTACGCTGTACGGCTCGGAAGAATCTTTGGGTTTTGCTTCAATCTGATTTGATACCGTGTTGAACCGAATATCGTAGTGTTTAAAGAGATAGTTTTTAATTCGCATGATTTTCGCTAACCCTTCTGTACTTTCGCTTTCTGTCTCGTTTCCAGTTTTATTTTCTGTTGAATGACCACTTTTTGGATTTTTATTCTTTGAATAGCCATTTTTTGGGATAAATTCTATACTTTTTCCTTGTTTTTCAGTTATTTTTTTCATATATTTATGAAGATTTTCGTTTGGGGGTTAAGCGTGGTTGCCTTGATTGAAAATATTATTCATTTTGCAGGAAAAGTCAAAAATCCCCATCAGTTTGAAGGGGATTTTTATTTTTATGGTTTTCGGTATGGTGGCCCATCATCACGATTGAGATTATCTATACTCATCATTTTGAGAGCATGACATAGTTTGATTAAAGCTCCTGCCACTTCGGAATCATCAATGTTCTCATCCCCTCTTATCCAATTATTTATTTTTCCCTCGAGCCGGGTAGATGCCTCAAAGGTAGTTTCACCAAACTCCTCAATAAAGGAGTAGAATGGCAAAAGATTAATCACTTCGCCTGTGCTTGGGTTAAATACCATTCCAGTTTCGGGTATGCTGCTAAAATCGTACTTCATTGTTTTATGGGTTTGATATTGAGTAATGATTAATCTACTTTTTGAGTTTGTTTTGACCCTCGACAACTCCATTTTTCCATGTATTCAGGGCGGGTAATGTTATCAATGCCCATCATTTTGAGCATGTATGATAAATCGTAAAGAAAGAACCTCTAATACATTGGCTTCGTTGATTTCTGGGTTTCCATCAACCCACCCACGAGCGACCGAATCAATCACGTGCGAAGCATCGGTTGTTGTGTGGCTGTAACGTTCCAAAAAGTTGTAAAATGGTGTCAGATTGATGTGTTCTTCAGTCTTTTTGTTGATTACGTTAGTTGAATAAATTTTTACTGTTGGGGGTGGGGCTTGAGTTTGCATTTTGTTTAATTTTTAAAGTTTATAAATAAAAAAAGCCTAAACGCTTATGGTTTAAGCATTTAGGCGGTTGCAAAATCTTTGGGGAATAGTTGTTTAATCTCTGAGAGCTTGACAAATTTCTTACGACCTCCCGAAACAAGGGAGTAGTCTTTAATAAATCCGTCTCTTTTTAGCTGCTCATATTTGGTTCGGCTAATACCAATCCTTAGACAGGCTTCTTTTGGCGATAAGAATTTCTCCTCCTGTACAGGAGCATTTTTAGGAGAAAGTAAATTGGCTTCTAATCTATCAAGCCGTTGCAGAATTTGAGTGAGTGCGTCCATTGCGTAACAATTAGTTAATTAATGTTACGCAAATGTAAAAAACATTTGTAAATAAACAATTAAAAATACAAATATTTTTTTGTAAAATGAATATAAATTTTACAAATTATTTTCAATGGGTTTAAAGTCTTCGAAGAAATGACTATTGAATCTCTTGAAAGATTCTTTATCAAAATACCTATCAGTAATAATTTTTTCATACAGCATGGTATCAAATGATAAAATTGATAGTAAAAATTCTAAAATATGATTTGGTCTGGAATTTAAAGCATCAATTGAAGGAACAAAATTTTTAAATGCTCTGATAACTTGGTAAACATTATCTTTGTTTAAGTTTATCACACTCATAAATAATTCTTTATCTACATTATTATCTTCGGCATATTTTTCCAAAAAATTAACAACCCAATTTATTAACATCTCATTGTGCATAAATTCTATTGGCTTATAGATATTATTGCTAAATGTTGATATTTCAGAGATATGAAAATTATCCCTTCCAAATGGATTAATTTTATTTATATAATCACGAATTATTTTCTTCTCAAATTCCATAGTAGAAATTGTGTCATTTTGTAGGTTTTCTTTGGAAAACTCAATATCATAAGTACCCCTCAGGAGGCTTTTAATTGTTGTTACTTGACCTTTCAATGATATACGAACATATAGCGGGTAGGTATTTTTTCCATCAATGATTATGGGTTTTATTTTATTATTAGGAAAGTGAAGAATTGTAACTGTTTCTTTAACTATATGTTTTTTGTAATTTTTCTTTACAGGTTTGCTCAAAATTGTAGTATTTTCCATGCTTATTCCCATTTAATGTTTTCTAATAATTCATCCCTCTCAACATCTGATAAGTGTAAGTAGCCTTTGGTTGTGCGTATGTCGCTATGCTGCATTAGGTTCTGTACGGCTGTTATCGGTAGTTTCCTTACTGCATGAGTGCCAAAAGTATCTCGGCTATCGTGAAAAGTTAGTTTTTTGTTTATTTCTACCCTCTCGGCTATCTCTTTTATCAACTTATTGGCCTTTGGGTTTGTCATGCCATAAAACAACCTCTTAGCACCGTTGCCAATATACTTTTGGGCAATTACCTGTGGCTTTCCATCAAACAGGCTATACAACGGTAGATTAAGGGCCTTTTGGGTCTTCTGAGCTACAAAGCTCAGGCGTAAACCTTTCTCGTTTTCGGTAAAGTTGCTATCTGTCAAACCATGAATATCCGAGTATCTTAACCCGGTGTAGCATGAAAACAGAAACATATCCCTTGCCATCTCTATCAGTTTTTCGTGTGGCTCAAATACCATCTGCTCAACCCTCTGGCGTTCTTCTTTGGTTAGGTATTCTTTATTGACTGTTTCGGTTTTACGCTCAAATGTCAAATAGGGGTTTTGTGATTCTCTCAAATAGCCTTTTTTGATAGCTATTTTGACGAATTTAAGCGTTTGTCTGTGGCGTTTAGCAACCGAATTTAACTTCATTTTACCACCTCTGCCCTTTCTTTTTTTGAGAAACTGGTCATACTTTTCAATAGCCGAATAAGTTAGCTGCTCAAAAGTAAGCCCATCGGCAAAGCATTCACGCATCAGTAATAGATTTCGCCTTTGTTGGCTCCATGTGATAAACTTCACATTTGATTTTTCAACCTTCAGTTGTTCCTCGTAAAAGTCAAAAAAAGTGAGCTGTACTTTGTTTCGGCTACCTGAATCAACGTCTTTGAAACCATCAAAGTCTGACAGTTTCATCGAGCCATGAATCGCAACAAAAGTATCTCTGTACTTTCTCAAATGGGCTTTTTTGTTTACAATGAGTAAGTTTAGGTGAGAATCAGAAACGTAGATGTCTTTATTGGGTTTTGGCTTCCATTGTGCTGGAGTTACTTTTACACCTGTACTGAAATACTTACGTAACCCGTTCTGATAGGCTTCTATTTGTACTAAGCCCTCACCTTTCTTGTTGAGTTGTTTTTTGCGGTTGTAGATTACCCGAAGTTCGATTGTTTCCATTGGTTCTTTTTGACAAAAAAATGACCAAATGATTATCAAACCCCAATTGTACAGATTAGCTCATTTTTGGGCTAAAATCGCATTAAATTGAAATAGCCGAGACAAAAGAACCCGTATCTCATTGGTTTTTGACAAAAAATTGACCAAACGTTTCGTCAAAAGTAAATGAGATAAGTTCAATTATTTCGGTATCAAAATAGGTAACAAACTTAAAACAATGTAATACAACAAAAAACAAAATAAACCCCTTGCAATACTAAAAAAAAATAGGTTTTTACACCTATTTTATATAAAAAACCCTAAAATTCGTAGTCTCGTCGGGAATCGAACCCGAATCAAACGTTTAGGAAACGCTTATTCTATCCGTTGAACTACAAGACCATATTGTTTTTCGATTACAAAACTACACAATCAAAGTTTTTATTCAAAATCCATCTCAAAAAGTTCGCCCAAATGATTTTTGAGTTTGGCGGCTACTTCTTTAATATCTACCAATTTGCCTAATTCCAACGCCAAAGAGGTAACGGCTTTGTCGTCTATTCCGCACGGAACAATGTGCTGAAAATAGTTCAAATCAGTATTTACATTTAGGGCAAATCCGTGCATCGTAACCCACCGACTCGATTTTACTCCCATTGCACAAAT
>JALOLV010000341.1 GCA_025455785.1 Spirosomataceae bacterium
CGATGTAACCATCGTTGCGGCGTGAATGAGTGCCGAAACGGGTGTCGGGCCGGCCATCGCATCTGGTAACCAAGTATAAAGCGGAACCTGTGCCGATTTACCCATTGCCCCGATAAACAAGAAGAATGTAATCCACATTACAGTATTATCACCAACTTGTAAGCCTGTTGCTTTATTGAATACTTCGAGGTATTCGACCGAGCCAAAATGGGCAATAATCATAAAAATCCCAATCAAAAATCCCAAATCACCGATACGGTTCATGATAAACGCTTTACGAGCGGCATTGCCATATTCGGTATTTTTATTCCAGAATCCGATTAGTAAATATGAACATAAACCTACGCCTTCCCAACCGATGAACATTACGATATAGTTTGAACCCATAACGAGCAACAACATCGAAAATAAGAAAAGGTTAAGAAACGCAAAGAATTTACCGTAGCCTTCGTCGTCGTGCATGTAGCCCATCGAATAAACGTGGATTAGCGTACCCACGCCCGTTACGACAAACAACATCAAGATTGATAATTGGTCGATTTGGAACGAAAGAGAAATATTTAAACCTCCGATGGTTATCCAATCAAATACCTTTTCGACGATAGGTTGTCCGTTGAACTGGCTGTAAGCCATATAAGCACAGACAAATGATAAAAGAGAAGCTCCGATTCCGATTGGGCCTACTAAACTCTTAGGGATTTTACGGAAACCGAGTCCGTTAATCAGAAACCCAATAAGCGGAAAAAGTGGTATTAGTGAAATTGCTGACATACTAAGAATAATGAGCGAATGATTGAATTAGTGAATAGTCAATATACTATCTAACTACTTCTTTATTACTTAACCCTTGAGGTTTGGGTTTTTACCATTTCAATTTATCCAAAAGACCGACGTCGATTGAGCGAATGTTGCGATAAATCATCACTATGATTGCCAATCCTACCGCTACTTCGGCAGCAGCAACCGCCATGATAAAAAATACAAAGATTTGTCCGGCAGGGTCTGAACGATAAGATGAAAATGTAATCAAGAGCAAATTGACGGCGTTTAACATCAACTCGATAGACATAAAAATAACAATTGCGTTGCGTCGAGTTAATACCCCAACAATGCCAATTACAAAAAGAATGGTTGCCAACAATACGTAATTTATCATTGGTACTCGGGCAATAATATCAGGTATTTGTGTTTGCTCCATAACAGAGATTTTTCAAAGTTTTGGGGTTCGAGGTCGGTTTTAGCAGAATCTCGAAACTTTTTGACGTGCAAAATTAAGGATTATTCGTTTTGATAAACTACTTATAGATAAAAATGTTAGAAATTAAGACTGTAGCTTACTTATCTAACATCATTTTGAGCTTAATTTCGGTTAGTTTTCGCTTCGTATCCAACGGAAAATCGCCGTTTATCATCCAATCAAAATATTGTGGTTCTTGTTTTAAAACGAGTTTGACAGGTTTGCCTGAATGTTTCCCGAAGTTGATAATCGGCTCGCCTTTGTCGTTTAGAATCATTCTTTGGGCAAAATCTACAATATTCCAAGACGTGAGATTATGCAGGGCATCCATGTCGTTTTTGACTGGCTCATATTCTTCGCCTTTATCATTTTTGATTTTTACACCTTCATACTTCTCAACTTGCGAACAAAGCACTTCGAGCGTTGCCAATGTATCGACTTCGGCACTGTGGGCATTTTCGAGCGATTTGCCACAGTAAAATTTATATGCAGCACCCAGCGTGCGTGGCTCCATCAAATGAAAAATACGCTGTGCATCAATAAATTTGCGGTTTTTCACATCAAAAATATCATTATCAACCCGCAAAAACTCTTCGACCAACATCGGAATATCAAAACGGTTGCTATTGAAACCCGCCAAATCGCAGCCTTCGAGAAACTGAGCCATCGACTTTGCGATTTGCTTAAACGTCGGTTCGTTTTTTACATCTTCATCATAAATTCCGTGAATCATACTCGACTCAATCGGAATCGGAATCCCCGGATTGATTCGTTTAGTTTTCACCTCGACAGTCCCATCAAGTTTAGCCTTGGCTATACAAATTTCTACAATTCTATCACGCACTACGTTTGTTCCAGTAGTTTCGAGGTCAATAACCGCAAGAGGTTTGCGGAGTTTTAGCGTATGAGTCAACATTAAAAAAATTGTTGTTAATTGAAATCAGGCGAATCTTGCCAAACTATTTTTTTTGTTAATAAAATCTACGGGCAAAGTTAGAAAATAATTCATAATTGCAGTCGAATCGGCATTAAATCGTTAGCAGGAATTATTCTCTTGGGTCTTTTGTTTAGATTTAGGCAAGACCAAGTCAAGGTTTAGATTCGGCTGGGCCTTCTCTTTAAAATCTCTATGAAATTACTTTTACATTATCTCTCCCGTTATCGTTGGCAAGTGATTTTGGCTTTTGTTTTGGCGGCCGTCAATCAAACTTTTTCGCTGCTCGACCCTTATATTTTTGGTAAATTAATTGATAAATTTGCTAAAACTCCCAAAGAGTTCACCGAAGACCAATTCATTCAAGGCGTTGGCTTATTGCTTTTGGCAATCGTCGGGGTGGCAATGGTTAGCCGAATCGCCAAGACGCTGCAAGATTATGTCGTGAATCTCGTGATTCAGAAATTTGGGGCGAATGTCTTTACCGATGGACTCAAACATACGCTCAAACTCCCGTATCAGCAATTTGAAGACCAACGAAGCGGCGAAACACTCTCGATTCTCCAAAAAGTTAGAACCGATACCGAGAAATTCATTACGTCATTTATCAACGTTGCTTTTGTTTCTATCATCGGTATTATCTTCGTCACGATTTACGCCATCAATGTCAATCCGGCTTTGGTTGCGGTTTATTTTGTCGGAGCATTTGCTTTGGCGATGCTTACTCGGGTTTTGAGTCGAAAAATCAAAGAAATCCAGAAAACCATTGTAAAAGAAACAACCCAGCTGGCTGGTACAACAACCGAATCGCTCCGAAACATCGAGCTAATTAAAGGTTTGGGATTGACCGAGCAAGAAATCAATCGTCTGAATCTCAATACATTCAAGATTCTTCAATTAGAACTCAAAAAAGTTCGTGGCGTACGTAGTATCAGTTTTGTGCAGGGAACATTCGTCAATCTACTCCGCCAAGTCATTTTATTTATCTTGATGTTCTTGATTTTTAGAGAACAAATGACCGTTGGGCAGCTACTGACCCTCCAGTTTTATTCGTTTTTTGTATTTGGCCCGCTCCAAGAGATTGGCAATGTGATTTTGGCGTATCGTGAAGCCGAAGCATCGCTCAATAATTTTCAGAAATTGCTCAATACACCAATCGAAGTTACGCCCGAACACCCTACAAAATTGGGTAAAGTCGAAAAATTAAGATTTGAAGATGTGGGCTTCAAGCACCTCACAGCCAAACAAAAAGCAATCGAAAACATTAATTTTGAAGTAAACAAGGGCGAAACCGTGGCTTTTGTTGGTCCGTCCGGCTCGGGCAAAACCACTTTGGTAAAACTCTTAGTCGGATTATATAAAGCCAACGAAGGAACAATTTTTTATAACAATTTGCCCGAAAACGAGATTAATGTAGAAGAATTACGCTCGCAAATCGGATTTGTAACGCAGGATACGCAGTTGTTTTCGGGTACGATAAAAGAGAATCTCCTTTTTGTAAACCCAAAGGCTACCGATGCTCAAATCATGGATGCTTTAGAAAAAGCTTCTTGCCAAACGCTTCTGAAACGAGCCGAAAATGGTTTGGATACCGTCATCGGCGATCAAGATTTCGGGGGGCGAAAAACAACGTCTTTCGATTGCGAGAGCATTGTTGCGAAACCCAAGAATTTTTGTTTTTGATGAAGCCACTTCGGCACTCGATTCGATTACCGAAGAAGAAATCTCGAATACCGTAAAAGCCGTAACGGCAAGCGGCGAGTATATTACGGTCATGATTGCCCACCGATTGAGTACTATCATGCACGCCGATAGAATTTATGTTCTCGAAAAAGGCAAAATCATCGAGGTCGGAAAACACGAAGAGTTATTG
>JALOLV010000047.1 GCA_025455785.1 Spirosomataceae bacterium
AAACTTGAGATTGTATCCATCGTTCTGAATGGTGCTTTTTTGAAGTACCAAGCATATAATTTTTCTAATAAAACTAATGCTAAAAATATAGGGCTTGCGATGGTCAGGATTTTGCCGTAGGTCTCCATAATATTATTATGCTTGCATAATGTTAGTGGTGGCAAATGTAATAAAATTTCGATTTTGTAGCAATGTTTGGTTATCTTTGCCAAAATTATTATTAACAAATTCAATGATTTTCGAGAATACCCCTAAGCAACAAGGCTTTTTTTTTCCTGCCGAATGGCACCCACATCGTGCTACTTGGTTGAGTTTTCCACAAGCATCTGATTCATGGGATTATGGTGAGCGTCTTGAAAGAATTTATCCTTCATATCTTGAATTTATTAAGACAATATCATTATCAGAAAAGGTTTGTATCAACGCAAAAGATGAAGAACATAAGGTATTGATAATCAACTTGCTTAACCAATATAATATAGATTTAGCTCAAGTAGAAATCCCGATTCATCCAACTAACGATTCTTGGTGTAGAGACCACGGGCCTGCATTTTTGATAAATCCTGAAAATAAAAAACGGATGATTATTGAATGGGGTTATAATGCTTGGGGAGGTAAGTACCCACCATTTGATGCTGATGATAGAATACCCGTTTTGATTGCTGAATATTTGGGTTTGCCATTCGTCGAACCCGGAATTATCATGGAGGGTGGTTCGGTTGAATTTAACGGAAAAGGAACAATCTTGACAAGTAAATCATGCTTGTTGAACCCAAATCGAAATCCGCATTTGAATCAAACCCAAATAGAAAAATATTTACATGAATATTATGGTGCAGAACAGGTGCTTTGGGTGCATGATGGAATTGTAGGAGATGATACAGACGGCCATATTGATGATACAACCAGATTTGTCAATGACGACACGGTCTTAACTTGTATCGAAACAGATAAATCAGATGACAATTACAAACCGTTGAAAGATAACCTTATTGAATTGAGTAAAATGAGGTTAGTGAATGGTAAACAATTGAATATCATAGAGATTCCTATGCCAGATGCCGTCTATGATAAAGAAACTGGCATTAGACTACCTGCTTCTTATGCTAATTTTTGTATGACCAATGGTCATGTTATTGTCCCGATTTATAATTGTAATAAAGATACAATTGCATTAGATATAATTCAAAAGGCGATTCCAAACCGTAAAGTTGTTGGTATTGATTCAACCGAAATCATTTGGGGACTCGGCAGTTTTCATTGTTTGAGTCAGCAAGAACCAATCATCTAAAAAATGTATAACAACAAAATTTTTGCTACAAAATCAAATACCGAAAATGGTGAAGTCAGTGCTGAAACCAGATTCCATTATTTTCAGAAGGAAAATATCGTCTGGGCCGAATATTCTGGAGGGCAGATAATTAAAGGTTTTTTGATTGCAAATGTTGTAGAAGGTAATTGTCTTGATATGCGTTATGAACATATCAATATAAATGGAGAATTAATGACTGGGGTTTGTTACTCTACTCCTGAGATTTTATTTGATGGGAGGATAATATTAAACGAAAAATGGAAGTGGACTTGTGGTGATTTCTCAGAGGGTGAATCGGTTGTAGAGGAAATTGTTGCTTGAAAATTTCGGAAAATATAGAAAAAATACTATTTTTGAGTTTATTAATCAATTTTATATTATTGATTTTTCACAAAAATTAACACTTTGTGGATTCAATTTTTAAGTGTCAATCACAATATTCTACACTTTTAATTAGTTTTTATATTGTCGTAGATTGTCACGTGAGTTAATTATGAATAGAACTAACACCTTACTATATATATTACTTTTGTCTCAATTAGCTTGTCAAACCATTCAGAAAGCTACCAATAAAAGTAAACCCAATACAAACAATACACCTACTGTTGTTTCAAGTACCCCTACATCAGCCAAACCCGAAGAACCAGTTATTGTTGAAGAACCCGCTGCAATAACACTCGGCAATTCAGAGATTAAATCGTCCGAATTAAAGGCCCAGATTGAAATGGCTATGTACTATGATTCTTTAAACCCCAAAGAGGCAATTGAGCAGAGCATCATTGAAAAAAGAATTGAACTTGATGCAAAAAAACGTGGATATGATAAAGAAGAAGATTTTGTAGGTGAATTACAAACTTTCAGAGAGCTAAATGCTAAGTCATATTTGACAGACAGTGCTACGATTAAACACCTTATTAAAGAGACTTATGAATGGAGCAAGCAAGAAATTCATGCGGCTCATATCTTTTACAACCTTTCTGAATTTGCCGACCCTCTGGATACAATCGTAATTTATAACAAATTGCTTGATATAAGAAATAGAGCTTTAGCTGGTGAAGATTTCAGTAAATTAGCAGGTGAGTTTTCTCAAGACAAAAAAACAGCACAAAAAGGTGGAGATTTGGGCTGGTTCACGGCATTACAATTTATTTATCCCCTCGAAAAAGCCGCTTATGAAACCTCTGTTGGCGATATTTCAATGCCTTTCCGAACCAAAGGTGGTTTTCATATCATAAAAGTAATTCAAAAGAGACCTTACAGCGGCAAAGTTCTGGCTCAACACATTCTCAAACTGGTATCTCCTGACAATCCTGAAATCTCAAGCAAAATTGCAAAGTCATCAATAGACTCAATTTATTTCAGATTAAAAGCTGGAGAGCCTTTTGAAGAACTTTGTGGAAAATATTCTGATGATTACCGCACAAAAAACTTTGGAGGATTTTTACCTGCATTTGGTATTGGTACTCGCGAAGAGGTCGCATTTGAGCAAGCAGCATTCAAATTAAATGTAGGAGAGTTTTCTGAACCTGTCAAAACCTCAAGCGGTTGGCATATAATTAAATTAGCTAAAAAGATGCCACTCGAAAGTTTTGAAGAAGTTTATCCAAAAATCAAAGAAAAGGTTGTAACCGATTCTCGTGGTGATTTGGTCAAAGAAAATACTTTGAAAAGACTCAAATCTCAAATGAACTTTTTGGAAGATAAAAACACTGTTTTAAAACTCTTTGCAAAAGCTGATTCTAATATTCTCCGTAAAAAATGGGCTTACGCTTTTAATGATGAATTGATTGACAAAACTTTGTTTTCGTTTTCTGGCAAAACCGTAAAAGGAAAAGAGTTTTTTGATTACGCTGTCGAGAGAAATAAATCAGAAAAAGTCCCTGCGGGATATACACCTTCAATGATATTCAGGAGTTACTACAAGAAATTTCAAGATAACTTAATTTATTCAAATGCAGAACAAAATCTCGAAAAAGTTGATAAAGAATTTGGAGCATTGATGAGTTACTATCGAAGTGACTTACTGCGTGTTAGGTTGTTGAATGATTTAGTTTACGAAAAATCAGTTGCTGATACATCTGGTCAAAGGAGTTTTTATGAGCAAAACAAAGCCAAGTATCAATTACCTGAGAGAGTCTTCGCAACGATTATTTCATCGGATGACTCAAAAAATGTTGAACAAGTGAAGGATATTTTTACAAAAGGTTTACCTTATCGTTTGAACCGAACTGTTCAAGGTGGACCAATATTCTTCAAAAAATCTAACTCTGATTTGACAAATGAACATAAAAGTCGTTTGTTAAGTTTGTTAGTAATTATGAAGAAGAATCCGGGCTATATTGTCGAAATTGGAGGTCATGCTGATGTCAATGAAGCAGATTCTATTTCCGCAAATCGAATGAAATCGGTTATTGAATTCTTAACTATGAATGGATTACCAGTAACCAGAATTATTGAGAATGATTACATAAAAACTAAACCCATTGATAAGTTTGATTGGCTAAAAAACCAGCGAATAACTTTTCAGTTTTATAGTACCGATAAAAAAGACGTTGTAAAGGTTTTTAGTGAAAAAGATGTTGTTATTCAAGAAGGATATTTCAAAAAAGGAGATAGCAAAATCATTGATTCGATTAAATGGGAGGTCGGTAATCAGTTTATTTCAAAAGATGGTAAATTTATTGAAGTTTTGATTGATAAAATCGAACCTGCTCGAAGCAAGACATTGAGAGAGTGCAGAGGCGAAGTTATTAATGACTGGCAAAAAGTTTTAGAAAGTCAATTCTTCGATGACCTTGCAAAAAAATACCCTGTAAAAATTCACGAGGAAGAGATACAAAAAATCATTGAATCTGTTAAAAATACAAAGTATTAGTTAATGGGGCATTCATCACCAAAACATTGATTTTGGTAAATATTTGAATTTTCACTATCATATTAAGAAGGTATAATTCGATTTACTTTATTGAACCTTAAATTAAATTTGACATTATTGTTATCAAAATTAAATATGTTTAAAAAAATTGCTTTCATTTTATTCTTACCAATCTTGGTAACTGCCCAACAAAGTGTAAATGTCGATAGAATTGTTGCTAAGGTTGATAATTACATTATTTTGCGTTCTGAGGTGGAGGATATTTATTTACGTTCTTTGAAGCAACAGCAACCTATTTCTAAGTGTCAATCACTTGAGAGTTTAGTAATTGAAAAAATGCTCGTTGCAAAAGCTGAAATTGATTCTGTAATTGTCGAAGACGTCCAAGTCAATGACCAATTGGAGGCTCGTATGGCTCAAATGCGTCAGTTATACGGTGGCGAAAAAAATATTGTGGAGCAGTTTGGAAAATCGCTCGAAACATTGAAAAGCGAAGTACGAAGCCAAGTTCGAGAGCAAATGACTTCCCAAAAAATGAAAGGAAAAATTACCGAAGATGTAAAAATTACGCCCAATGAGGTAAAGAAATTTTTTAATGGTATTCCGTCAGACAGTTTGCCGACCATGCCAGCCGAAGTGGAAGTTGCTCATATTGTAAGATTGGGTATTGTAACTAAAGCCCAAAAAGAAGAACTTATTAGTCGTCTTCAAGAATACAAGAGACGAGTACTGGCCGGCGAAAAATTTGAAGATTTGGCGAAGGAGTTTTCAGAAGACCCCGGTTCGAGGCCAAATGGAGGTGATTTAGATTGGGCTAAACGTGGTACTATGGTTCCTCAATTTGAGGCAACCGCTATGAAATTGAAACCAATGGAAATTTCTGATGTCGTAGAATCAGATTTTGGTTTCCACTTAATCCAAACACTTGAAATCCGTGGACAAGAATACCATTCACGACACATTTTACTACGACCGGACTACAACCGTTTAGAAATGAATAAACCGACACGTTTTTTAGACAGTTTGCGTTTAGAAATCCAGAAAGATAGCATTAAGTTTGAAAAGGCGGCAAAAGAGTTTTCGGAGGATAAACAATCTCAAGATACGGGTGGTTTAATAATGGACCCTAACACTGGAACTTATCGTTTGACTTTAGACCAGAGTATGGAACCAACGCTTTATTTCACGCTTGATACCATGAAAGTTGGCACGATTAGTGTTCCGATGTCCTACAGAACCGATGACGGTAAAACGGGGGTCAGAATTTTATATTACAAAAAAAGAATTGAACCCCACAAAGCCAGTTTAAAAGATGATTATCAAAAACTGGCTGAGTATGCCTTAATGGAAAAGAAAAATAAAGCAATTGAAGTTTGGTTTAGAAAAGCGGTTGCAGATGTTTATATAAAAATCGACCCTGAATATGAAGGCTGTGAGATTTTTGGCAAAACAAAAGCCGCAAATTAAACTTTAGAATTATGGTTGTTTATCTTATTTCAAGAGGTGAGAACAGTCATTGAATTTAATCTTTGAAACACGCTGTTTTATTTGTAACCAACAATTTATAAAATTTTTATTTGTGGCAAAAGTATCTTTCAACTCAGACGTAGAAGCAGCAGATGCACTAAAAGAGGCATTTGGAAAATTAAGAAACGAAATTGGTCAAGTCATTGTAGGTCAAGATGAAACAGTGCGACTTCTGCTAACAGCCATTTTTTGTCAAGGGCATTGCCTATTAGTTGGTGTACCCGGATTAGCCAAAACATTGCTGATTCAAACCATTGCATCCGCACTTGACTTGGATTTTAACCGAATTCAGTTCACTCCGGATTTAATGCCATCAGATATTTTGGGTTCTGAAACCCTCGATAACGAGCGTAATTTTAGATTTATCAAAGGACCAGTATTTGCAAATATCATTTTGGCCGATGAAATTAACCGTACTCCGCCAAAAACTCAGTCGGCATTGCTCGAAGCTATGCAAGAGTACGCAGTAACGGTTACTGGGAAAAAGCATAATTTGAGTCGTCCTTTCTTCGTTTTGGCAACACAAAACCCAATAGAGCAAGAGGGAACCTATCCACTACCAGAAGCTCAATTAGACCGCTTTATGTTTATGGTCAATCTTGATTATCCGAGCTATCAACAAGAACTGGACATCGTTAAAAATACAACAAGCGATAACAAGCCAACTGTTGCAAAGGTGGTTTCGGGAGAAGAGATTCAGTATTTTCAGCATTTAGTAAGGCGTGTTCCTGTGGCTGATAATGTTATAGAGTATGCAGTTGGATTGGTTCACAAAACACGTCCAAACTCTGAGTTGGCCTCTGAGCAAACCACTAAGTATTTAGAGTGGGGGGCAGGGCCTCGGGCATCTCAAAACCTAATTTTGGCAGCCAAATGTAATGCTTTAATAAATGGAAAATACTCACCAGACATCGAAGATGTGAAAGCAGTTGCCCTACCAATATTGAGACACAGAATTGTAAGAAACTTTAAAGCTGAGGCCGAAGGAGTTTCGGTTGAAAACATCGTGAGCAAATTACTCTAATCGAGACAAACACATATTTTAAAAGCGAATGATTATCATTCGCTTTTATTTTAACTCTAATTTACCAATGGATTTAAAGATTTTTGAGGATAATAACCAACTCTCAACATTTACTGCCGAATTTATTATCAATTATGTAAAGCAAAACCCTAAATCGGTCATTGTTGTACCCTCTGGCGATTCTCCAAAATTAACTTTTCAAAAAATTGTAGAGTTATCAGATTCATCAATATTTGATGATGCAACGATTATTGGCTTAGATGAATGGGTTGGTATTTCGCCCGAGAATGAAGGAAGTTGTGGTAATTTCATCAGAAAATTCTTGGTTGAACCCTTGAATAATCGAAAGTTGCAAACATATTTTTTTAATCAACTCGCTGAGAATTTGGAGTTGGAATGTGAAAAAATGAATCAAGTCATCGAGTCTAAAGGTGGCATAGATATTATGTTGGTTGGTATTGGACTCAATGGTCATATTGGCTTAAATGAACCAAAAACAGACTGGAATTTGTATGCTCATTTATCTGAATTGGCAGAGATGACAATCACAGTCGGGCAAAAATACTTTACTGAATCTACTGATTTAAAATATGGTATTACGCTGGGATTAAAGCATTTACAAGAATCTAAGCATCCTATTTTAATTGCCAATGGTGCTATAAAAGCAGAAATCATTTCGGATACAATTAATGGCACTGTTTCGATAGAAAATCCATCGACGATTTTTCAGACAATCCCTCATTCTCACGTTTGGTTGGATGCCTCTGCGGCATCGATGCTTAAATAAATGTACGTTTACCAGTATAATTTTCACGGAACTCTTTAGGGGTACATCCATTTTTGTTTCTAAATAATCGGTTAAAATAAGATAAATTATTAAAACCGCATTTATAGGCAATCTCGGCAATACTTTGGGTTGAATCAATCAACAATCGAGAAGTTTGCCCCAACCTAATTTCGTTTAGGCTATCCACAAAGGTTTTACCAGTGCGTTTTTTGATAAATCGGCTAAATGAAACCTCTGCCATACCAACCAATTTTGAGATTTCAGCCAATGTAATTTCTCTTTCAAAGTTATTGTGCATATATTCAAAAGCCTTTTCTAATCTACGGCTATTCATACTAATTTTCTCATCGTTGAAACTCGAATTTGATAAGCCTTTCATGTTTCTTGAAATTGCTAAATCATGCAAAATAGAAATCAATTCAAGCACCGAGTCAAAACCTTGCTTTTTGGTTAATTCAATTATTTTTGTGCTAATGGTTTCTGTTGTTTCTCTCGAAAAAAGAATCCCTCTCGTTGATTTTTCGAATAGAGTTCTTATCGAATACATTTGATTTCTTTTGAGGAATTTTTCATCGAATAAATCTTTGTGAAACTGAATAGTTATTTCTAAAATCTCTTCCTTTCCCTGTTCATACTTGTATTCATGAGTAAACCATCCGTGTGGGAGATTACTACCAATTAGCACCAATTCATAATCATCAATCACCTCTGTATGGTCTCCGACAATCCTCTTAACACCTTTACCACCAATAACAAGATTGAGTTCAAATTCATCATGTATGTGTAACGGAAAATCAAATTCGGTTTTTCTTCTGCTAAAAAAAGTAAAGCAATCATGTTGAGTTAAAGGAGTAATTTCGCGATAAACAAGTGTCATATTTTTAGTTTTACTTTTATGTTTGTTTTTTGTACTTTACTTATTGCAAATATAATTAATTTTTAAATTAACATATATATTTACAACGTTTCGAGTAGCTTAATCTAAAAATACATCTCCTTTTGATTTATTTATGCAATAAATAGCTAAAATAGTATTATAGATTTGTTAGAATAATTTAATTATTTTGTTCCGTTCTTTCATGAGAGTTTTCAATGTCATTTGGATTGAGAGTAAACAAAATATTCATAGGTTAGAATTAGACAATTTAGGGTAAAGTTTCTTTACCCTAAAATTTATTTTGTATTAAACCTGATACAATTTTTTTCATTTATAAATATTCATTTTAATCATAGTAGAAATAAGAGGGACTTGATAAGTTAGTCGCCATAAATTAAAAATGTCGCTGGCTAATACCTACCTTTTTGGGAGAAAGCAAAGTAGTAACAGTAATTAAGAAACTTACACAGACCAATAAAGTGAATTGAGTTTCATTAAATTTATTAGAAGTTGAAATATTTTACTTGAATAAAAACTAAGTCTTTAAATCTTTTTTATCCTTCTTAATAACAAAATGATACTCAAGTTACCCGATTTTATTGTCATCATTATTTATCTTTTAATAGTTTCTTCGATTGGTATTATTCTGAGGAATCGTGCCAAAAAGAGTAAAAATGACTATATGCTTGGTGGTAAAACCTTACCATGGTGGATGCTTGGAATATCTAATGCTTCTGGAATGTTCGATATTTCAGGAACTATCTGGATGGTTTCGATAATGTTTATTTATGGTCTAAAAAGTATTTGGTTGGTTTGGTTGTGGCCCGTTTTTAATCAAGTTTTTTTATTTTCATATTTATCAATTTGGCTTCGTCGTTCAAATGTATCTACCGGAGCCGAGTGGATGCTTTTTAGATTTGGTAACGGACCAGACGCTCAACGTTCCCACAAAATCATAGTTGCATTTGCATTACTTAGTTGCTTCGGATTCATGGCATATGGTTTTATCGGCCTTGGGAAATTCATAGAAATTTTTATTCCGTTCTCGTCAATAAAGAGCTACATACCATTTTCGGTCTTACCCGAATTTGTACCGCATTTCTACGGTATTATTTTTACGCTTTTTGCTGTTTTTTATTCGATAATGGGCGGCATGTCAAGTATTGTATGGGCCGATGTTATTCAATATACTTTGATGGCAGTTGGGTCGTTGAGTATTGCATTTATAGCTATGTCCGAACTCTCTTCAAATACTTTAACTGTTCCGAATGGCTGGTCGAGTTTGTTTTTTGGTTGGAATTTAGAATTAGATTGGAGTCAAATAATTCCTGATGTCAATAAAAAAATAGCTGATGATAAGTATAGCCCATTTGGTATGTTCTTCTCTTTAATGACAGCCAAAGGTATTTTGGCAAGTTTGGCTGGGCCAGCTCCAAATTATGATATGCAGAAAATTTTATCATCGAAATCTCCGAGGGAATCGGCATTAATGAGTGCCTTTGTGAATGTAGTTTTATTGCCGACTCGATATTTTATGATTATTGGCTTTACTGTTTTAGGGTTGCTCTTTTTTACTGAATTAAACATTCAAACCGCCAATGGTGCTTTAGATTTTGAAAGAATTTTACCAGCTTCAATTGTGAAATTCGCACCTGCGGGTCTTTTGGGTTTATTCTTGGTCGAATTAATGGCTGCATTTATGGGTACATTTGCTGGCACACTAAACGCCGCCCAAGCCTACATTGTCAATGATATTTATCTAAAAGATATTAATCCTGACGCATCAAATTCTGAAATTAGCAAAACAAATTACATTGTTGGAGTGGTTTTAGTTGTCATAAGTATTGCTCTTGGTATTTATGCCAAAGATGTAAATAGTGTTTTACAATGGATTGTTGGAGCATTGTACGGTGGTTATGTGGCTGCAAATGTATTAAAATGGCATTGGTGGAGATTTAATGGAAATGGTTTCTTTTGGGGTATGTTTTTAGGTATAATCTCATCTATGATATTACCATATTTTTTCTCTGATGCTTTACCGCTTTATTATTTCCCGATTATACTAACTTTATCAGTAATAGGTTCGGTTTTAGGGTCGCTTTTATCACCGCCAACAAACATTGAGACCCTAAAAAATTTCTATAAAACAACTAAACCTTGGGGTTTTTGGAATCCAATTCTCGATGAAATCAGGAAAGAAGAACCCGATTTCAAGCCTAATCAAGATTTCAAAAAGGATATTTTCAATGTCGTAATCGGGACAATCGCACAGACTTCAGTAACAGCTCTACCGGTATTTATTGTATTACTTATGCCCTTGCAATCTGTAATTACAGCTATTGTTTTATTGATTTGCTTTATTATCCTTTTCAAAACTTGGTACAAGAAACTGCCTTCCGAATAATCAAACATATTAATATAGATTGACATGAAAGATTCTTTCAAAATGAGATTAGAACAAATTCAAACATTTGAAAATCAGCTACTTAGTTTAAAAAACGAAAAAGTTGATTTAGGAAATGGGATATTTGAACGATATAAAAACCCCATTTTAACTGCTGAACATACACCTTATTTTTGGAGATATGATTTGAATCCTGAAACTAATCCTTTTTTGATGGAAAGGTTTGGAATTAATGCAACTTTTAACTCTGGTGCAATCAAATGGAAAGGAAAATATATCTTGGCTGTCAGGGTAGAGGGTGTTGACCGTAAATCATTTTTTGCGATAGCCGAAAGTCCGAATGGAATTGATAATTTTAGATTTTGGGATTACCCAATTACAATGCCTGAAACTGAGATTCCTGACGGAAATGTATATGATATGCGTTTGGTCGAACACGAAGATGGCTGGATTTATGGTTTTTTTTGTACCGAAAGAAAAGACCTAAATGCCAAAAAAGGAGATGAATCATCGGCGGTAGCACAGTGTGGAATTGCTCGTACAAAAGATTTAATAGAATGGCATAGACTCCCTGACCTCAAGACACCATCACCACAACAAAGAAATGTTGTGTTACATCCAGAATTTGTAAATGGGAAATATGCTCTTTACACTCGCCCTCAAGATGGATTTATCGAAGCAGGAGCCGGTGGAGGGATTGGTTTAGGCTTTTGTGATTTGATGGAGAATCCGATTATTGAAAAAGAGTTTATCGTCGATGAAAAGCGTTATCATACAGTTTATGAAGTTAAAAATGGTCAAGGCCCAGCCCCATTAAAAACAAAAGAGGGGTGGCTACATT
This sequence comes from Spirosomataceae bacterium, assembly GCA_025455785.1. Lineage (GTDB taxonomy): Bacteria > Bacteroidota > Bacteroidia > Cytophagales > Spirosomataceae > JALOLV01. Next base: position 11,648 of record JALOLV010000047.1, read on the forward strand.
TAGCACACGGGGTGCGTAATACCGCTGCGGGTTTACGATATGTACTTTATGTGTTTATGACCGATTTAACCGACCTAACCAAAGTGATTCATAAACCTGCTGGATACTTTATTGCCCCTCAAAATGATGAAAGAGTCGGTGATGTCTCGAATGTAATTTTTGCAAACGGATGGATTCTTGACGATGACGGTACGGTTTTTATTTATTATGCTTCATCGGACACCAGAATGCACGTCGCAACGAGTTCGATTGAAAGATTAATCGATTATTGTAAAAATACTCTTGAAGATGGTTTCCGTTCGGCTAAATCAGTTCAGAATTTAAATCAAATAATATCCTCAAACAAAGAATATTTAGCTTCAATTTAATGATGAATTTAGACGTTTTTAAAACTGAGATAGGAGATGAATTAAAAAGGATTATTGATTTCTGGAAAAGCAATTCGGTTGATTTAAAAAATGGTGGTTTTGTTGGTAGATTGGATTCATATGGAGAAATTCATCCGCAATCAGAAAAAGGTTTGGTTTTATATGCACGAATTTTATGGTCTTTTTCGGCTCATTATAATTTCTCTAAAGATAAAGAGAGTTTGAATTTAGCCGAAAGAGCCTACCAATATTTAAATATTTTTTTTCGTGATAATCAAAATGGTGGGTTATTTTGGTCAGTTGAATTTGATGGAAAGCCCAAAAGTACCAGAAAACAGATTTATGGACTTGCATTTACCATTTATGCGTTGAGTGAATTTTATAAAGCTACCCAAAACAATTCGGCACTAAATTGGGCTATTGAATTATTTAATTTGATTGAAGAATACAGTTTTGATGATGAATTTGGTGGGTATTTTGAAGCATTTTCATTAAACTGGGACTTGATAGAAGACCTCCGATTGAGCGAGAAAGACCGTAACGACCCCAAAACAATGAACACTCATCTTCATGTCATTGAAGCATATGCTAATTTATATGAAGTTTGGAAGGATAGACAACTTAAATCGAGAATCATTTACCTATTAGAGTTATTCGATTCAAAAATTATTAATAAAAAAAATTTTCATCTCGGTTTATTTTTTTCAAAAAACTGGATTTCGCAATCGGATTGTATTTCTTTTGGACATGATATAGAAGCCGCTTGGTTACTGCTGGATTGTGCAAAAAAAATTGATGACAAAGACTTAATCAAAAAATTTTCTGATTTAGCTATTAAAATTGCCGATGCCGCCTCAGAGGGTTTCAATTTGGATGGCAGCCTAAAGCATGAATATTCGCCATCAACAAATCAAATTGATTCGCACCGTGAGTGGTGGGTTAGTGCCGAGGCTATGGTGGGTTATCTCAATGCTTATCAAATCACTCAACAAGAAAAGTATCTTCTAAGAGTATCTGATTTATGGAGTTTTATTAGAAAACACCTTTTTGATTATACAAACGGAGAATGGTTTTGGGGAGTTTATGAAGATTATTCTAAAATGCTTAATGAAGATAAAATTGGCTTTTGGAAATGCCCCTATCACAATACAAGAGCCTGTATTCTGATAATTGAAATGTTGAAATAAAAAAAATGCCTTCCGCAAAATTGAGAAGGCATTTCTAAAAACAAATGTTCAACTTAAACTTAGTGACGAAGGCGAGACTCGAACTCGCACAGGATAACTCCCACTACCCCCTCAAAGTAGCGTGTCTACCAATTCCACCACTTCGCCATTTATTTCTGCAAAAATAATACTTCGTTTCGATATTTACAAAACGTTCTGAAAAGAATTCTTTTTAAAAACGAAAATCATAACTATTCATTGCACTATGAATCAAAATGTTCCTTTTTGATGTTATAAATATATTCACCTTTATTTATCTGATAATCAGTCTAAACTGTTCATGGCAGGTCAAAACGAAACTACTCCGAGCGGAAAAATCTTTGATTGGGAAGTACTAAAAAAACTTTTTAAATTTATTAGTCCATACCGAGTAAAATTCATAAGTCTCGTAATTATG
>JALOLV010000342.1 GCA_025455785.1 Spirosomataceae bacterium
TAAAATTATAGATTTTATCGTAAATTGCCACGAATCAACAACTATATTATTTTATTCAACCTAAAACGTTATTGCTATGAAATTTAAGATTCAAAAAGCTATTCTTTTGCTTTTAATTTTATCGATTTCCGATAGTTTTTCTCAAAAAATCACCCCGCAAACAGCATTAAAAAATTACTTACATAATGACGACAATTCCTTTAAATGGGAATTGAAAGATTCTATTTCACTCGGAAATGTAAAAGGCTATCATCTTCTACTGACTTCTCAAAAATGGCGACAATATACATGGCGACACCAGCTGACGGTTTTTGTACCGCAAGAGGTCAAATACGACGGAGCTTTGCTTTTTATAACGGGTGGTTCCAATAAAGATGAGCAGCCCAATTGGAGCAAATTGGATGGACTGTGGCCATCTTTGGCAGGAGTTTCTGAAAAAAACAAGGCAATTGTGGCACTGATTCGCCAAGTACCAAACCAGCCACTTTACGGAGATTTGACCGAAGATGCCTTGATTTCATACACTTTGCACCAATTTAAACAGGATAAAGATTATACTTGGCCGCTTTTGTTTCCGATGGTAAAATCGGCTGTAAAAGCAATGGATGCTGTGCAGGAGTTCACCAAGCAGAAATCAAATATTGCGGTCAATAATTTTGTAATTTCGGGTGCATCGAAACGTGGCTGGACAACTTGGCTTTCTTCGGCTATCGACGACAAAGTATTCAGATTGAAGATTATGTAAAATTGGGGATTCCGCAAGGCACAGATACGCCAGAAGGTAAGGCAATTACTGAAATGATTGACCCTTTTTCGTATCGCAGTAGTATGACTGTCCCGAAAATGATTTTTATTGGTACAAATGATGAATATTGGACAATCGATGCCATAAAACACTATTACGACCAGCTTCTGGGCAAAAATATGATTCATTATGTGCCGAATGTTGGACATAATTTGGGTGGTGGAAAGCAAGCATTTGAAGCGTTGAGTGCCTTTTTCGGAATTACGATTATGAACAAAGAATATCCGTATGCAACTTGGAATGTAAATACAACTAAAGAAAACGTTGAATTAGTTGTCAATCCACCGAATACTGATTTGGTCGAAGCAACACTTTGGTTTACGACCTCGTCGGACCGTGATTTCAGAAATAACCTTTGGTTGAGTAAAAACATAAAACTCAATGCTCTACCTAACGTAAAAGCAGCTTTGCCGTTTCCGAAAAAAGGGTATCAGGCTTTTTATATTGATTTAAAATACAAAGACCCCAACGGCGGTACATTTACCACAAGTACACGAACTTATGTTACTGATAATGAGAAGGTTTTGTAGATTAAAGTTTAAATTAGCAATTATTTTACACATTCATCAATGAAAAAAATACTTTTAGGCCTTCTGATTTCGTCGTCAATTTATGCTCAAAATGGCACTGAGATTTATCTGATGGATTTATCGAATGTTTCGGGCAAAATAACGCTAAAAAATCCGAGAAATATTACCGAACGAATCGGCTACGACAATCAACCGTTTTTTCACCCAACCAAACCGATAATTTATTACAGTTCAATCCGTAATGGGCAAAGCGATATTTGGGCTTATGATTACAAAAATGGCGAACACAAGCAAGTGACAAATACGGTTGATTCGGAGTATTCGCCTACGGTTACACCCGATAAAAAGTATCTTTCGTGCATTGTTCAACGCAAAAGCAACGGCGACCAAGACTTGGTAAAATACAATCTCGAAAATCCCGCCGATAGCCAAATTTTGTTTGAATCGCAGAAGGTTGGTAAAATCGGGTATCAGGCATGGACAAATGATGACGAACTCGTTACTTTTGTTTTGGGAGAACCACAAACGCTTCATTATCATAATCTTACCACAAAAAAAGACACAATCATTGCTTCAAAAATTGGGCGTTCGTTGCACCAAATTCCGAATAAAAGAGCATTTAGCTTTGTGCAGGAAGTTGGCAACAAATGGCTGATTTGTGCTTACAGCCCTATGAAAAATACAATTGATGTGATTACCGAAAGTAGCCCCGAATCTGAACACTACAACGCATGGACTCACGATGGGTTGCTACTCGAAAGTCGAGGAATGGAACTGCATAGCTACGATACAAAATCTAAAAAATGGAGAATTGTAGAATTGCCCGTGGGTGTTCCGCAAAAAAAGCTAAGCCGATTGATGATTAAGAGCAATAAAATCGCTATCGTCTTTGACGAATGACCATTTTTTTTGGCTTTTTGACGAAATATCTACATTTTTGTAGGTAAATGATTGCTGAAAATTTATTAGATGCTCGAATTCATCCGCAAATACGTATATTATTTTATTGGTGCTGCACTTCTTATAATCGGGATTCAATCCTATTTTATTTGGTTTAGACCTCGGAGCGATGCTTGGGATTTAGTCCCAAACTCGGCACTGGCGGTTGTTGAAAGTTCGCAATTGCAATACGCTCTTTTTGATGAAAAAAATCAAAATGCCAATCTGATTGCCGATGTTCCGTTTTTTTACGACGCCAAGAATCAGCTTGATATTATTTTGCAAACGTCTGAAAACCAAGAAATTAACAAGAAGTTTCTAACAGCCAAAAGAGTTACGTTTTCTTTACATTCCGAAAATAAGCAGAATCTCGAATACATCATTTACATTCCGATAAATTCTTTTTCGGAAGAACCATTCATCAAAAATCTCCAAAAACCGGACCCAAACAAGATACACACATTTGGTTCAAATTTTGGTGGTTATCGGATTGCCGAGGTTCAAAAAGCCAGCAAAGAATTTCTTTTTCATTATTTTGTTCATCAAAATCATCTAATTTGTAGTAGGTCATTGGTGCTTTTGCAGGATGTAATCCGACGAATCAACGATAAAACGCCTTCGATTGGCAAAAATCCTTTTACGGTAACACGTCAAGGTATTGCTCATATTTATTTTAGAAAAGACCAACTCCGCAATCACGCCGATTTGCTCAAAGACCAACTAAACGTACCCAATCTGGTTACGTATTTTATGAATATCATGCCTCCAAATGCCGATTTGGTGATTGAACCAAGCTCCGAGCCGCATTTGGTAAAAGGTTATATTTATTCGACAATCCGTACGCAGAAGCCTTTCGTTGGGGTTTTTGATGGACAAATCTCTAAAGGAATACTGGCCAAAGATTTGATTCCACAAAATACAGCCATTCTATATCATTTAGGATTCCATAACAACCAAAAATTACAAAAATCCTTTGGCGAATACACCCGTCTTTACGAAAAAGAAATCAAGGCATTGCGAGACTCGGCACAGCAATTTTGGGGTGCCAACATCAATGATTTGTATGCAACACTCAAAGACGAAGCCATCTTGTGCGAGATTCAGTCGGCCAGCAATATCCTCACTTCCAAGGTTTTACTGCTCAAAACCAACGAAATCACCGATGCTCTCACCATTTTAGACGAATTTGCCAATAAAACCGCGGTTAGGGAATCGCCCCGACCAGTCGAAAACGATTATTTGAACAGAAAATACCGCAAACTGATTCTCAATGAGTTTCCGGCGATGCTCTTTGGTTCGGCATTTTATGGTTTCCAAAATTCGTGTTATTACACATTTATTGATGATTACATCGTCATTGCCAACACAAAAGAAACCATGACCGACTACCTCGACCAGCATTCGGAGGGGAAAGTTTGGAGTAAAACCAACAACAGTTTCTTACAAAAACTCAACCCGAAAGCACAAATTAGTACGATTGTGGTGCCGCAAGGAATCTGGAAAAACATTTATCATTCGCTCGACAACAACCGCTGGCAGCCGTCATTGCTCAAGCACGAAAACCGTTTCAAAGAATTACGTTTTATTGGGTTACAAACTTTTGTAAATAATGCCGAGTTTGGCACAAAGGTATTACTCGAAAAAATTCCAAAAACCCAAAAGGCGGCGATTTTCAATAAGTTCTTTTTGCAGGATAGCCTGGTGCTTACTAATCCGATTGTAACTCAGCCTTACATTATCCCCAATAGGTTTACCCAAGCCGATGAAGTCATTACACAAAGCTCTGATAATCAGCTATATCTACTCAACAGCAAAGCTCAAATTATCAGTCGAGATACCATCGCACAACCACTTTACGGAAGGCTAACACCGACCGATTATTTCCAAAATGGGTTGTTGCAATATTTAGTCAATAGTCCAAACTATCTTTATGTTTTTAAACGAGATTTACAAAAAGGTCTCGAAGCGTACATCCCTGCCGTGCCAGTTGTGGGCGGAATCAGGGCGGTTTCGGTCGAAAAC
>JALOLV010000343.1 GCA_025455785.1 Spirosomataceae bacterium
TTATCTACTTTCATTTTTAGAGAGTATTCGCCGCTTTCACGTACTTTTAAAAATGGTAGTGTATCACCAACTAATTGCCGACCGTTTTTATACCACTGGTAATTGTCGAATTGCAAGAGATTGTCGTCGTCAATCCTGAGGGTAGTTTCTTGCATGCAAGGTTTTGTATCATTTAGTATTTTGGGCGATTGTAGAAAATCACTCGGATTGATTTTGATTATAGCAGATTCAAGCGTTTTTCCGTCAATATCTCTGGTTACGACAGCTTTATACTCGCCTATTTGTTTTGCCAAAATACTAAACTGATTAGTTCCGCTCTGTTGCACACCGAAGGGTTTTCCGTCTAAATACCATTGAACCTTTATTTCATTATAAGTATATTTACTTACATGAGTACCAGAAAGCATGATGCCTTCGCATCTCTTGTTTTTTGATAGCAAAACGAAGCTCTCATCAACTACCTTGAATGGCAACGATTCAAAAACGAGATTTGAGGTAGAGATTTTTAGTTGATAAATGCCATCCAAATCAAGAGTGACATCTGTAACGTCACCTATGATGAGTTGGTAGTTATCTTTATATTTTGAGTCTGCAATGGTTTTAGACTGAATCAGTTTATCGTTTCGATACCACTCGAATTTGGCATCTGGCAAACCAAACGAAATCGGTGAATCTCCTCTTAGGTTATCGTCATATATCACGCCAAATTTCGGAGAATTTGCCTGCCAGTACCTTAGTGCTAATGACTGATTCTGGATTTTTCGCCCTATTCTAAAAATCTCACTTTTAAATTCACAGCTACCTCTCTTTAATTCGTATTGGTAAGTGCCGACCTCGTTTAGAATATTCAGAAGAAAATGAGGCATACCATACAAATTGACCATAACCATCTCTTTTTTGACCTCGCTACCGTTTTTGAGTATCTTTACAGAATTATCTCGTATATCGGCCCCAACCTCAAAATTATTTAGAGTTATGCCTGCTCTTTTGATATTTCCAAAACTATTGAATTTCTTTTGGGGTAATTCTGTAAATGAAAACCAGTTATTCAACGCACCAATATTGGTATAGTCGAAGGCAAAGATAGATGGATTAATATTTAGATTTTCTCCCACTTGTATTTTTAAAATATCAAAAATACAACCATTCATTTCTGCAATCCGTTTGTAAATTCCTGTTTGCTTGGTCATCAAAAAATACTGATTTCGTTTTTCAAGCTCTTTGTCATTGAGGTACCATCGGTAATTATAGGTTTCGTTAGTTACATATGGATTGTTCAAATCATTTGGGTTTCTTCTGTTTGCTAACTGGATAGAATCTTTTTGGCAATAAATATTTTGTGAGAAATCTATTGTTTTTAAATCATTTTGATTTTTTTGAAGGCTAATTAAGTGTGATTGAATACCCGAAACCAAGACATCATTGCTCGTTTTTACGGCATTAACCCTAAATCTATAATAATCAGTTTCTAAATTTGATGGTAGCTCGATTTCGACTGGGTTTTTACTTGATTTACCGTTCAGAGTTATAATTTTGGTGTTCTGAGCATCATTTCTGAGTAAATCAACCGTGAATTCATAAGAGCCATCTTGGGGTAAATCTGTTGCAAATGGTACATTAATTTTACCACTCGTACAAACTTTTGTGGTTTCTCTTGCTCCGTCTGTGTTATAACTTTCGAGCGGAAAAGAATTGATAAAAATCGGTGTTTGGGTAATGATGGTGTTGGGTTTGACAAACCAGTTAGTCGTGTAGATTCCCTTTTGTCGATTGGTGGCCACTATCAATCCGTCACGTTCGCGGTAGAGTACATGGTTAAAAGACTTTTCGGTGAAATCCTTCGTAATTTCGGTCCATTTCGGATTTGCTCCAAAAATATCTTGACCAATCCAAATGCCATTTGAAGTCGCTAAAAATAGTGTTTTTTGGATTGTTGAATATGCTAAATGGTTGATAGTTAGGTTTTTAATTGATGTATTGTTGGTGTTTTTCCAAGATTGTCCGGTATCGTTGGTATAATACATTTCGCCGTTTTTAGTACCGATTAACCAATCTCTGTCGGTATCTGATAAGGGTACAATATAGGCCGCATTTTGCAAAAGTGGTGTTGAGATTGCAGTAAATTGAGCAAACGAATTCTTATACAAACTCGGATTTTTGACTAAGGCGATACTTCCATCGCTAAAAAGTATGGCGATTGATTTTGTGATTATATTTTGAACAATATCAACCGCCGATTTTGAATAAAAAGAATTGTCGGGAGCAATGACTGACTCGCTCTTGATATTGTTTTGCTCGGTGTTGTATTGCACAATTTTTTTTAGGCCATTTCTATCGTATCTGATATAACTCAGCGTATTGTTTATCGGGATAATTTCTTCGGCCGGATAAATCAGTTTATTATCAACTTTTAGCTCAATGTAATTGCTATTGCCGAGATACGTAGTACTTTCAAAATCTCGGATAAATCGGTATTCAGAAAGCTGGTTTGGGTAAATTATTCCGTAATTTGAAGAAATATTGCGTAGTGTAAATAGATTTTTGGTTGTAATACCCTGAATAAAATCATCGCCCGAAATATCTCTTACGGTTGCCATTTTGAATTCGGTTTCGATACCATTATTGCGGGGTTCGAGTGGGAAATCATTGGCGTTTTTTCTCAGGAAGATGCCTTCGCTGGTCGCAAAAATTAATTCTTCTCCCGCAAAAACCACCTCTTTTGTGTTTGCAGGAAAATTATATGAGCGAAATGTTACACCCGCATCCGACGAGAAAGTTTTATTTGACGCAATAATCCGACGGCGGTTGGGGACAAATCCGTAGTAAATACCTTTATCGGTTACATAAGAGCTAAACTGCTCAAAAAATGTATCTTTTGCAATAAAACCTTCGCTCAGTGCTTGGTCGAGGTCGATTTTTTGCCAATTTACATAAGGCGATTCGGTCGAATAAATATCATCTTGTACCTTAATATAAATCTTATTGTTATCGCCCACCCAAAAGTTAGCGATGTTATTGAACGATACTACATTGGCATTTACCCATACCTCACCTCCGTTATCCGAATACATAAAAGTGCCGTTACTTAGGGCAATCACCAAACGTCCACGTTGTGAGATTTTAAGGTTCTCGATTAAATTATTAGAGATTTCAGATACTGCGACATTGCTCCAAGTTTTGCCGCCGTCGGTGCTTTTGAGAAGAAATTTTTGTGAATTGAGTACGGCAAAAACGACATTCGGAGCATTGGACTGAAAAACTATCTTTTTGACATCGAACGCAATCGGTAATTCACTCCACCTACTATCGGGTTTTCGGATTTCACGATTGATAACCACCTGACCACTCGCAGTAACTCCCCAAATTGTATTTTCAAAAGGGTCGTTTGGGTCGGCGGCTATATCGGTAATGCTTTTTCCTTCTAACTTCAGATTCGCAGGGCCACGGAAATCCCACTTGAGTTTTGCAGGGTCGGTTGACTGAGCAAATATTTTTGAAGTTATGAATAGAAATAATAGTAGTCGTTGCATTATCAGAAGTTTGAACTTGTGGATATGACTGAAATTCTATCAAAATGGTTGGAAAGTAGCAGCCAATAGCATTTGACCACTTTATACCAATCCTTCTTTTAATAAATCGTGCAGATGCACAAAGCCGAGTACTTTTTTATTGTCTGTCACGACCAACTGCGTGATGTTTTTACTCTGCATCAACTCTAAAGCATAAACTGCGTAGTCGTCGTCGGATACCGTTTTGGGG
>JALOLV010000344.1 GCA_025455785.1 Spirosomataceae bacterium
GGGTCGTCGGGTATGAGTGGTAAAACTGATTTATAATCAAAGGTTATTGTTTCTGCCATCAGAAAAGAAAACTTATCGTAGAGTTTGGTTTATAGATGAGAACTGGAAAGTCCTAAAGTATCAAGCATATTTAAGAATTGTCCCATTGTCAGAATTAGCGTGTCTTTATAGCTTATAAGGGTGAGTAAGTCATTATCACCAGTAATAAGTATATCTGCGTGGCAACTTTCACAGATTCCGAGCAAATAGTTATCATTAGAATCTCTCGAAACATCTGGAATATCATTGATTTCGGTTCTCTTCATCAATAATAAAACCAAGTATTTAAAACGAGTGACTTGATTGTTACTAATAAACTTTCGGAACTTTTCACGCAATATTACACCTTCAAACTCTTCAATCAGTTCATCAGAATAATAAACATGAAGATTTTTGTTCTTCAAAATTTTGTAATACAAAACCCTTCGAGAATTTTTATTGATACATGCCGAAATAAACCAATTGGCATCAATGACAACATTAAGCTTTGTTTTTTTTGTCATTACGATACCCTATTATTTCTTTTTGGATTTCTTCTGTATCTATGTTTATATCGGGCAAGTCCGTACTAATATCCTCAAAAAGGTCATCAATCACTTGTAATTGAATTTTTTTTGCTAATTCAACTCTTTTTTTGATTGGGAATGAATTGAATGTTTTGATGAATTCTAATTGTGTCATTTTAAACTTATTTTAGAGTCAAATTTAGCATTTTTCTGAATCAATACAACTGATATAACAAATATCGCCATGTAATAAATTCCCCCCAAAAGAAAAGATTGCTTGAGTAAAAGTTTAGAATATTTTTTTGATACCTATGCAACCTCCATCATAAAAATCTGCATCTTGTATTCAGAATCCCGAATCAGTAGATTTAGAAGCCGTAGTTTATGACCAAAATTTTATCACTTTTCAATTCCGAGTACGACTTGGCGAAGGCCTTGCAAAAGCAAGACCCTAAAGCCCAGACACGGCTCTACGAAAAGTATTCGTCGAAGATGTTGGCTGTTTGTATGCGATACGTTGGAGACCGAATGGAAGCTGAAGACGTGATGATTGAGGGATTTATGAGGATTTTTGATAAGATTGGCCAGTTTAATTTTCAAGGGAGTTTTGAAGGTTGGATTCGCCGAATCATGGTAAACGAGGCCCTCATGTATGTGCGTAGCCGTAAAGTGATGGAGGTTGATTTAGAATATGCAACCGAAGAGATTGACGAATCGTCGTTTAGTACAGATGTTGAGGCCGAAGATTTAATGAAAATCATCAATGCTTTGCCAACGGGTTACCGAACGGTTTTTAACTTGTACGCCATCGAAGGATACAGCCATGCCGAAATCGCCGAAATGCTCGGAATCTCGGAAGGGACATCAAAATCTCAGTTGAGTCGTGCAAGAGTAATGTTACAAACAGAATTACAAAAATTAGCCCCTAATCCTCGAAAGGGATATTACGAAGCATAAAGTTTAGTAGAATGTTGATTGAAATTGACGAAAAACACTTGACGTAAATCATTGGGGTATGAACTTTCAAATTACAAAAATGAAAAAACATCCAATTGACGACCTCTTTGCCAGCAAAATGGCAGAGTACCGCCAAGAGCCTTCACAAAAGGCTTTCGAGAAGTTTCAGGCTCGTTTGGCAGAGCGTGAAGAAAAAAAACGTGGTGGCGGTTTTCTTTCTCTTAGTCGCAATATGTGGTACTACGGTGCTGCGGCTGGGGTGGTTGTTGCTTTAGCGGTAGCGTTGTTAAACCAAGGTGGCGGTCATTCAGGAAATGATGTTTTAGCAGATAAAAATAAACCTTCAAAGGCGGTAGAGACTCCGAAATCAGTCGAATCAGCCGAACAATCCCGGTTTGTATTGACAAATCCGCAGAAAAATATTGAAGACAAATCAGTTGAGCCAAAAGCTGTTATCGTCAAAAAGGTTTTGCCACATGTTGTTGAAGAAACTGGGCAAATCGCACAAAACGAGATAGCCCCGAAACCGACCGAATTTGTAAACCCTATCTTGGATAATACGATTGATAGCCACGGAGAGGTAATCGCTTCGACAATTGATAATACGAGCGAAATCTCAAAAAATGATATTGGTAATCTACAAACACTCGAATCTAAAGAAATTGTTTTGGTTTTGAGTGCTACTCCCCAAACGAGCGATTATATCCCGCAGGTAGATGCCGACTCTAATACAGAATTTGAGCAAATCAGACGCTTGGCTATGGAACGAGAAGAGAGTTCTAAATCATTTTTGGCTCGTTTGACAGAAGAGTACAAGAATTTTAAATATGGTGAAAAAGTTGATTTAGAAAATCTAAAACTCAATCCCAAAGCCGTTTTGGCTCGTGCCGACGAAGAGTTTTTGAGAGAAGAAAGAAATGACATAAAATCGGTTTTTCAGCGTAAAATCGGTAGGTTCTTAAAGTAATAACCAACAGTTTACACTATAAATCTAAAATTTCCCATATGGAGTTGGGCAATACAAATATGAAAAAGTTAGGAACAATCGTACTGATTCTGCTCAGTACAGTTTTAGCGAAGGCGGCAATGCCAAAAGATACTACAACCGTTGAGTTTACAGACAAGGGGGTTAAAAAACGTGTTACGGTTCAAACTGCGGGCAAGAGAGATTTTGACTTACCACGTATTCTTAGTCTGGATAATATCTTGAGAGCGGCCAATGTAGATTCGGCAGAGCGTCAAAGGGCCATAGTCTTGATTGGGCAGAAAGGTACTAAACAAGATACCATTTTAGTTGTGTCTCGTGATGGAAACAAAATTAAAATCGTGGCCAAAGACCCCGCTGAAGGTATATCAAAAGATGGCGAAGCCCCAAGCGATACACTGATAAATAAAAACGACGATGACCACTTCAGCAAAGATGATGATGACGAGGATGATAACGAAGACGGAAATCGTAATTGGCGAGATTATACCAAAAAGAAAAGTAGTAGTAGCGGACGTTTCTTTTCTCGTTCAGACTTTGGAATTTATATTGGCTTGAATAACTGGACCCAGAACGGAGGCAATATTCCATCACTTAAAACTTGGGGTTCTCGTTATTTTGCCCTATCGTGGCGGAGAAATGCGACATTAGTAAACGGTAAAAAAATGGATTTAGCATTTAGCTACGGTCCTGAAATCGCTTGGAATAACTTTATGTTTGATGGTAATACGATTGCTCAGTGGAGTGATTCGCAAAAACAAGTAAGTTTTGTAGATGCTGGCAAGAGCCTTGATAAAAGTAAATTGGTTGTACCAACGCTTAATTTTCCGATGATGTTAAATTTCGGATTTGAAGAAGCAAGGTTCAATTTCGGCATTGGGGGATATGTAGGATACCGAATCGGAGGTTACACCAAAATCAAGGAAGACAGAGGAAGCAAAGACCACGACCGTAATAGCTTTGGGCTGAATGATTTTCGTTATGGATTAACCGCCGAGTTGGGTCGAAAAAGCGGAACAACGTTCTTCTTTCGCTACGATATGAACGAATTATTCAAAGAAAACCAGATAAATGCTAAGGGAATTCAGGCTTGGAGTGTAGGAATTCGATTGTAAAAGTTTATATATTCTAAAAGCCTCCTCTATTTTAGAAGAGGCTTTTTTATGCTCAAAATCATTGAAAATCTTACTCTTAACTACTTAAAGCCAATCGTCTTAAACTTAATCAAATTGTTATTGGGTTTATCTTTCTTCACAGCAAAGCCAATCGTCTTAAACTTAATCAAATTGTTATTGGGTTTATCTTTCTTCACAGCTACAAAGTAAAGGTCGCAGAAGCCGTCTTGTAGCTTATCAAGTTGGGTATCTGTCCATTTCATTTTGCCCCAGCCGCCCGTTGGTTCAAACTTCGCTTTGCCGATAATCGGCCCCGCAACCGAGTTTTTTCTGATTTCGATTTCGCCAGCTTTATCTTGCGAGGCGTATTCAAACGAAATTTGCTGAATTGAGGTTAAATCAATGTTTTTAAATACCAAATAGGCTTTGTGGTCGCCTTGGCGGAGTTCACCCCAATCAAATACAAAACCTGGGTGACGATCGGCATCCATTGCACGTAATTTATAATAACGCAAACGAGTTATATCCTCGCCTTTTTCGGGTAATCGTCCTGCAAAACCATTATCTACATAATTTGCCTTGATTGTGTAGTAGCCCGTAGTTTCGTTTTCGGCGTGTTCTTTTAGGGCAATAGTGCCTGTACCCGCAATTGGCTTGAAGTTTTTGTTGGGGTCATTGAGTGCCAAGATGTATTTTACCATTTCGTCGGCATCTTGTTTCGGAATCTGCGGGTGAGCCGCCATCACATGAGTTGTTCCCCAAACGCCACCACCACCTTCGATGATTTTTTTCGATAAAATATTAACCGCATTTTTATTACCGCTATACTTTTTAGCTACATCCATAAAC
>JALOLV010000048.1 GCA_025455785.1 Spirosomataceae bacterium
GCAAAACGCCCCAAAGATTTAATCGAAAATGCGATTTTTGTAGAAGGCGAAACTGATGGTAAATTTGATACTAACGATTTTGTTTTGTTCTATGGCGAAAGCCCTCATGTCATAAAATATGATTCTACGGGTTTTTCTCACCAAATCAATTATTATTCTGATACAACTTACTATTTTCTGACCATTGCCGATACAAAAGGTTTACGAATCTCTAATCGAAATTCAATCAATTCGACTAATAATATTGCTACTTTCGATGATTTTGTTTTTCATGAATCCAACCTGAAAAATTTGACAAATTCGGGTCGAGAATGGGTTGGGGAAAGTTTTGTGGGGAGTTCAACGCTAAATTTTGATTTGAAACAGGAAGGAATCATCCCTTTTTCTGATTTGGTGGTAACTTCATCGGTTGTGGGGGCATCACCCAATACAACTTTTATGAATCTAAGGTTGTCTTCGGCCAATCAAGAACAGCTCATTACGACCCAGACGCTCGAACCAATTTATCTCGACCGATACGCCATCAAAGGCATTGAAAATAAAAAGATTACCCGAACCAAAATAGGTAGTATAAACAATTTGAAATTGACCTTTCAGTTTGACCCAAACGGCGGGACATCGGCCAATGCTTATTTGAACTATTTCGAGATTCAGGCTCAAAAAAACCTACAAGTTTATAACTCGCAAACCTTTGTACGTTCGGTTAGTAGTAATTCAGTAGAAAACGCCACTTTCAATGTCTCAAATGCCAATAATCAATTAAAGATTTGGGATGTAACAAATCCAACCAATCCAGTAAATCAAAGTTTCACACTGAGTGGTAATCAAGCAAGTTTTGGGGTTGTTACAAAGAAATCCTACAAAACTTTTTTGCTTTTTAATAACGACAACACGCTCGAACCAAAAAGTATAACTAAAATTATAAATCAGAATTTTCAAAACATCGAAACGCCTGATTTACTGATAGTTACTACGAATGATTGGAAAAGTCAAGCGAATCGTTTAGCAGAGTTTAGACAAAAAAACGACGGATTAAAAACGCTGGTTGTAACAACCGATGAAGTTTATAATGAGTTTTCGTCTGGAAAAGTAGATATTACCGCAATTCGAGATTTTGCGAGGCATTTGTGGCTCAAGACCCCTAAAAAACTGAAATACCTTTTGCTTTTTGGCGATACATCGTTCGATTACAAAAACCTCAATAAACTGACTGAAATCAGTCTCCAAAACCTAATCCCGACCTACGAAAGCCGAGAGTCTTTCCATCCAGTCAATACTTTTTCGTCGGATGACTATTTTGGATTTTTTGAAGAATCCGAAGGCGATTGGAACGAGGATTATTTATCAAATCATACACTCGATATTGGTGTTGGGCGGTTGCCCGTAAACTCAGTCGAAGAAGCCGAACACGTAGTAGGTAAGTTGATTCACTACGCTACTTCAAAACGTTCATTGGGGCGTTGGCGTGGGCGTTTGAGTTTTGTGGCCGATGACATTGACCAGTATCGCTACGACCATCAACTTGATGCCGAGGCAATTTCGGAACGGGTTTATGACCAGAATAAAAATTTGACTATCAATAAATTATATCTTGATATTTTTCCGCAGATTTCGACTCCAAACGGAGCAACTTCGCCCGAAGCCAACAAGGCTCTTAATCGTGCGGTAAATGAAGGTTCATTGATTGTAAACTACAACGGGCATGGCGATGAAACTGGCTGGACCGAAGAAAAAGTACTGACCATTGGGCAGATTCAGTCTTGGCGAAACCTCGACAATATGCCAATTTTTTTGACCGCCACTTGTGAGTTTGGGCGATACGATAATCCAGCCGTAACATCAGGTGCCGAATTGGCAATGTTGAGCCGCCGAGGGGCGGCCATTGGTTTGCTTACAACGACTCGACCGGTTTACTCAAACACCAATAATTTACTGAGCCAAGAATTTTATAAAGCCGTTTTTACTTTTGAAAATGGGCAATTACGACGGCTCGGAGATATTTTTAGAGAAACCAAGAATAACTCTATAAGTGGGGTTTTTAATCGTAATTTTTCGCTTCTTGGCGACCCATCGATGGCACTTTCTTATCCGAAAGAATCAGTAAAATTGACAAAAATCAACGGCCAAGACCCCGAAAAGCAAACTTTAAAGGCTTTGTCTAAAGTAGTTTTTGAAGGCGAAATTCAGAGCAATTTAGACCAAAAAGCACGGTTGGTAGGGTTCAATGGAACGATTTTTGTGTCTGTTTTTGATAAACCTAAACGACTCAATACGCTGGGTTCAAAGGGCGTAAGGATGACCTACGAAGATTACCCAATTCAGCTTTTTGAGGGTAAGGCAAGGGTACAAAACGGTGTATTTAGCATTACGTTCGTGGTTCCTAAGGATATTGATTACGAGTTGGGCAAAGGTAGAGTGAGATTTTATGCACTCAATGCCGATAGCACGCTTGATGCCATCGGTAGCGATGAAATATGGGTCGGAGGGAGTGAATCAAACATCGTAGCCGATGCAAAACCGCCACAGATTCAGCTTTTTATGGATTCAGAATCATTCAAAGATGGTGGTGTGGTACAGCCAAATACAACATTGATAGTCAAAATATCGGATGAAAACGGCATTAATATCTCTCGTGCGGGTATCGGGCATGAAATGATTTTGACATTAAATGATACCTTACAGATTATCGCCAATAAATATTTTAGCAACGAAGAAGATTATACCAAAGGGGTTATCCGATATAATTTTGCGAATCTTCCCGAAGGAAATTACACCGTAAAATCAAAAATTTGGGATAATCATAATAATTCTGGGGAGGCATCGTTAAAATTTATAGTTGAAATCAATAAATTTGAAATTAAATCGGCGGTGAATTTTCCGAACCCGTTTTCGGAGCAAACTCAGTTTAGAGTCGAACACAACCGAGAGGGTGAAGACATAACTTGGGAGGTCGGAATTTATGACGTTTTGGGCAAATTGGTTTATGAATTCAAAGATAATTGCTATAATTGTGATTCAATTATAAATTTAGAACCAATTGAACTGCCTCAGAGTATAGCGAAAGGAATTTATTTTTACAGGATTTTGGCAAAAACCACCCGAAATCAAGCAAGTATAGGAGGCAGAATGGTATTAAAATAACTGCTTGTCTGATTATCGGCTGAACTTGACAAATAAAAATTAAGAAAAATCATTACAATCCATTGATAATTTGAATCTACCCCTAACAGGGTTTTGAACCCTGTCAGGGGTAGATAGTAAGTATTACATCAGTGGCTAAAACTCCAAAATATGAAACGCAAACTGTCAGTTGTGCTTACGAGTGCCGTATTATTAAGTTCGATTATTGCTAATGCACAACAAACAACAACATCTCGTACCAGAGTCATTACCTCAGCAGTGCCATTTTTGACAATCTCTCCAGATGCCAGAGCCGCGGCCTTGGGCGATGCAGGCGTGGCTTCTTCGCCAGATGCAAACTCGATTTACTGGAACGCGGCCAAATTAGCCTTTGTCAATAAAAACGTAGGAGCAAGTATTTCATATGTACCGTGGTTGAGAGAGCTAATTGATGATATGTTTATTGCCAATGTTTCAGGTTTTAAGAAAGCGGCCAAAAACCAAGCCTTCGGATTTGCGATGACATATTTTAATCCGGGTAAAATTGAATTTACAACTCAGCAAGGACAAACAGCCGGTGATTTCCAATCACGCGAGTTCTCGATGACGGGTGCTTACAGCCGTAAACTTAGCCGTGATTTCTCGATGGGCATCAACCTTCGTTATATTCACTCAAACCTCATTGGCGATTATGTCGTAAACCAGCAAGCAAGTAAGGCCGCCAATCAGGTTTCGGGCGATATTAGTGCGTATTATGTAAAGAATAGCGTCAATCGCGAAAGAGGCACTGACTATTCGTTTGGGGCGGTTATCTCAAATATTGGTGGTAAAATCAGCTATGGCCGTGAGGCGTATTTCTTACCGACAAATCTAAAAATTGGTACAAACATCGCTCGTAGATTAGATGCCCACAATAGATTCAATTTCTTGATAGATTTCAATAAATTGCTTGTACCTACACCAGACCCATCAGACCCACTCAAATATGCTAATACTGGCGTAATAAACGGTATTTTTAGTTCATTTGGCGGAGCTCCGGTAGGCGATAAACTTCGTGAAATTACTTCATCGGTTGGCCTCGAATATTGGTATAATGACTTATTTGCTGCTCGTGGAGGATACTTCTTTGAGGCATCATCAAAAGGTGGACGCCGCTACGTAACTGCTGGCTTGGGCGTAAAACTCAAAGATAGCTACGGCATTGATTTAGCTTACTTGATTCCGACAACAACGGGTAGCCCATTAGCAAATACGTGGCGAATCTCACTAATTTTTGATTTAGACAAGCGTCAGGTAGATAGTCCAACCGAGGCGGATGTTCAATAACAATCAATTATTTTTTTAAGACATAAGATATTGGCCTTTGGGTATCGAGCATGAGCAGATACCCCCGAAAAACCAATTCTTGCATCGTTTTTTCGGCTCGATGGTCTGATATATTAACCAACTTGGCGAATTGCTTCACGGTGATTCGCCTATTTTTTTGGAGAAATTGAGTCAGTTTTTTGATGTTTGGTTGATTAATCAATTCGGGATTCGGCTGTGTATCAAATCTCTCCAAAATCTGAATCATCTGCTTGCTGGCCGGCACAGTGGCATCATCGGCTCGCACAAATACTTCTTTTTCGTTTCTGAGGTTTAAGACCGAATGGGGTTTTTGTAAACTCTCCTTTACATTGATTATCAAGACCTTACGTTTTTCTTGATACATCACGATTTTGTACTCAATTTTGAGTGAGGGTTCAATCAATTCGAGAGCCTTTTCGAGTTTTTCGATTTCGGGTAGGGCAGAGATTCCTTTTACTGTTTTGTCATCATTGATTCCCACGAGGGCGATTCCGCCCGAAGTATTGGCAAATGCCGCAATCGTACGGGCTATTTTGTATGGGCTGTCAATCCTGCTTTTGAATTCGAGAGTAGTAGATTCTCGTTTTTTTAAGAGTGTTTCGAGTTCTTGCAATTTTATTTTAATAGAATGTTTGTCGAAAAATGCGGTAGTTATCACTCCACACTTTTCGACTACCAAATTATTAATTTTTTGCTACATATTTTTTGTAGAGCGAAATAATTAATAAAATGACTGATGCACCGGCAAATGCTTCGAGAATTCGACTTACGATTTCGGGCAAACCGAGCATGGTCTGGAACTCGCCATCGAAGATAAATCTGCCGACAAAAGCCCCCGCAATGCCCAAAATGATTTGGACTAATAGTGAGAAAGAAAATTTTTTGAATACTAAATCGGCCAAATAACCAGCCAATCCGCCTACGATAATTGTGATGACAAAGCTCATAAAATAAGGTTTATGGTTTTAGAAGATTAGACGCTTCTCCCATAAAAAAGTATCGGTATTGAAATTCAATCATTTGGAACTCTATACCGAAAAATTTATCAATCTGCCAAACTGAACCTTACATTTAAGCCGCCCGTAGTGGATTTACGATAGAACGAAGTTGAAACAAATGGGTCATTGACCAAATGCTCGATGTAGAAATTCATCGCTACTCGTTTGTTTAGCTGATACTGAATACTTGGGCGAATCTGTACGTTTCGGTTTCCTTGTACGGGTTGCGGGTCGCCGTCCAATCTTCGTTGCAATGCACGCACGTTGCGGATTGTCCAGTCGAAACGGAAATTTACGTCGTTTTTCAAGATGATAAAGTTACCATCACGTCCTCTAAATGGGAGTTTGACGTTATTTTTACGGAATCCGAATCCAAAGACAAAATCATCACTATTGTATTCTGCAACTTGCGAATTTGCTAAATTTAAACCTGCTCTACGCTCACGATTGTATTCTAATTTTCCCGAAATCTTACTTTTTGTCGTAAAATTCACACCCATAAAAGGCATAAATTTCTCTTCGAGTGTGATGGTACTCATCACAAAAACTGGCATAAAAGAAAGCGGTGCCGCTGGATTATCGAGTTGGATGGTTCTATCAATCAACGAACCAAACTGATAACCCATCATCGCCAAATTGATGTATTGAGCCCCGTAGTCGAGCGATGACGTAAAGTTGCCGACATTAATCGTTGAGTTATAAGAATGATTTATCGTTATCGAGCTAAAGTATTTGGCGAATGCTTTTACGTTTGATAGCCCATTATAATCAATCCGCCAATTTGGCAATGGTAAAAAGAATGGCGATTTTGATGAACCATTCTTACGGCCGTTTTGTAGTCCCAACATCCGTTCGGTAACTTTATTGACATCTTTGCCGCTATAAGCCGCAAAAAATGCAGGAATCAGCACATCTTGTGAATTTAAAAGATAGCTACCCTCACGGTTTTCTCTTCGGTCATTGAGTAGTTTCTGTACAACTTCACGATAAGCTACCATGTTATCAAACAACTCATATTGATAATTATTCTTTTCGTCCATTCGGGCAAAAAACGTCTTGAAACTCCAAAACGACATATTGAAGTTACCATTACGCACAGGGCTACGATAGCCGTAATTACCCAATGTATCTCGGTAGAAAAACGAGTATCCATCTCCACGAGTTAGCTGTCCACGAATAAAGATTCTAAAATCTTTAAAAGGCTCCAGATTGGTGCTATAACTAAAGCGTTTCTGACGAGTTTGGGTAAACGGATTATTCATTACCAAAGATTTAGAAAGCAAATCTTGGTTTTCCATTCTACGTAAAAACTCATCAACTTTTGCAGGATTTGTGTATTGACTACCCAAAAGACTGAATCCATAGCCGGGGGCGTTGCCCCTTGTACCAAAAAACTGGGGAGTGCCTAAGAATCCGGGTAATACGGTGGTTTCGACCATCGAATAATCGAAATTGATACCACGCACCGCCATCAATAAACGGGTTACGGTTTTGGTAACATCGCTCTTCGGAATCTCTATTTCTTCGTCATCGGCAGGGCTACGTGTAAAGCGTTTTTGCTGGGTTTTTGGAGCGTTTGCCGAACGTAAATACTTGAATTTATTATAAAGTTTTACTAAATCAATACGCCCTTGCAAGCCATATTCACGACCATTTCTTATTAAATTGCCAAATAATTGGTCGTTTTCGTCGCGAATATCATAAGACGCAGCTTGGAAATTAAATTGCGTATTGTATTTGGCATCGGCTTGCATCCAATCCAAAATAAAGAATCTATCAAGTGGCAATCGGTAAGTTGTGGTGAGTCTTTGGTCGAAGTTTTTGGCACGTCCGAGTCGGCGTATATTTGCCCAAATCGAATCTCGACTGGTCTCTCCGTAGGGTTCATCAATAATCGCACGGTTTTCGGCATTGTAATTCACCAAAACACTTTTGGTTAGATTCCACTGCAAATCATACGCCCGATTCATCCAAAAATACTTTTCGTAGAATGGCAGCACCCCTTTACTTGTCAATTCACCGTTTTCATCCGTATTGCGTAGCTGGGTTTTCATGTAACTACGGTCAAAATCGGTACGAAATGCCATAACCGTCGGAATCGGCGAGAGATTGAAATCTTTAAGCCAGCCCAATTTAGGATTCGCCAAGCCTTTGGCGTTTTTAAATGGCTCCCACGGTTTTGTATTTTGAGGTTGATATTGGTAAGTCAAGCCTCCACGGTATTGGTTATTTGAAAATTCTTCGGTCAATACATTGGTTCGGCTAATATTGCTTTGAGCGTATGTAAATGAGAAGTTTTCTATGTCATAAAAATGCGATTTAGCATCTTGTTTGGTTTTTATTTTGCGAACATTTGAGAAATTGAACCCTCGGCGAGTACTTTCATCAACTACAAAACGGCGTAAATCATCACGTCTTCTGCCATCGGCAATATCGCTCAATGACTGCGATAATTTCATGTCGGGGTCGAGTGGATTGAATTCTGGATTGATGATTTGTTTATCGAAATTGATAAAGAAAGGTATCTGTAAACCCCAATTTTCGGGGAAGAATTTATCTAATTTGACATTTGCGGCAATCCCGAAACCATTTGTATTATCACGTGAACGCTCCGAGATTTTATCTTGAACACCACCAAAACCAAAGTTTTTGAAGTTCCCGTTGAGCGAAACCGTTGCCAAATCAGCCAATTTAATATCAGCCGACATGATACCAGCATCGCCAGCCGTCTGGTCAAAATCACTCGCACGGAGTTCGTTCATCCAGACTACAAAACTTTGAGCCAAGCCATCGTCTTTTGGATTTGTTACGCCAAGCATAACTGTCAGTATTGTACTCAAGTCGGGATTACCCACAACCGTAATGTTATAAGTGCGATTTACGCCTCTGTAATCGGCAACGGTTATGGTACGAGTATATCTTTGATTGAGTGCAACTCCCGCTCGATTGCGGAGAGATTTTAGATTTCGCATCGAATCGAGTGGCATGTCAATACTATTTTGCCAAACTTCGTTTTCAGAATAGGTAGCTCCATTTGTTCCTTTACGCTCAGTTACTGCCAGTTTCGGAATCTCAATTTCGTAGTAATTTTGTGAATTATCAGTACCGAAACGGATAAATGCACCCGCTACGTCGCTTCTGTTTTGGGTGTTCTGTGCGTGAATAAACATCCGTAGATTTTTGTAGAATAATAAATCTAAACGAGTGTTTTTGAATACCGCACGAGCATCGCCATCACGGAGATTTCTGACATTGAGGCTCAATGATTGCTCATTAAATTGGAAAAAGTTTTGTTGGGTAATATCTCTATCACGCTGAAAATCAGGCGGAACCAAATACGGAATATTGCCATCTTTGATGTTACAATTACCAGTTTCGAGGTCGCAACCGTTTTCTTCGACGTTTACTACC
Source organism: Spirosomataceae bacterium (assembly GCA_025455785.1). Classification (GTDB taxonomy): domain Bacteria; phylum Bacteroidota; class Bacteroidia; order Cytophagales; family Spirosomataceae; genus JALOLV01. Next base: position 8,877 of record JALOLV010000048.1, read on the forward strand.
CCAACTTTCAGCTCGGTATCGCCAGCGATAAGCGGTTTTGTAGGGTCGTTTATCTCTTTGTCGTATTGACGATACGAGTTAGATTCTAACTGCATCGCCGCAAAACGCATCACTACGGGTTCTTCAAAATCGGTCATGACCATACGCATAAAACGGATTGATTTGAACCCATTGATACCATTTACAGAGCGTGTAGGCTTGCGAACTGGAACTCGGAACAAATACCACGCAACATTATCGGAGTTTGGCGTGATGACTTTATCTACAATAAAACCCTGACCTACGGCTAAGTTTTCGGGGCGAATGTCTAATTCGTACTCGTGGTAGGCTTCTACGTCGTTTACGGTATTATCGGCATTGATGTCTTCTTTATCTGGCAAAACCGTATTTGAGGGCGTCAATTGGTTGGCTTGGTCGGATGGGGGCGAGTTGCCTTCCATTCCCAAATAACCCTTGAAACGGGTGATTAGCTTTGCACTACTGGCATTGTAAGTACTATCCAAAAAGAATTTGAAATTATCGCCCGAAGGGTCATTTTCTAATTCTTGATAAACATCAGATGTAACTTTAGAACGAATTGAAGAAAGGAAGTTTCGGTGGAAACTCCGTTCTAATGAATCAGCCATTCCGTCGAGGCCTACGTCTTGTTGGGTTCTTGCATTCTGCTGATTATCAAAGGCATCAGTCATAAATTGCACTTGTGGTGCTCTTCCCCATTGGGTTATGACCGGTTTAGAGTTGGCAGATGTACCGGTCGGAATCAGCCCATTCTCGAAGTTATTGTAGGTGTCCGGAATCACATCTTCTGAAATATCGCCGAGGTGAATCAATACTTTTCCACCTTTGGTATTGGCTTTGTACTCACCCGGTTTTCCATCACGAATCTGCTCTCTGAATGGGTCGAGTAGCCAAAAAGTTAGGTATTCTGTATTGGCATTTTCAAAGTCATTATCGGCAGTAATTCCACGCATGATTGCCCCGAAATTCTCTCTGGCGTTTTTGAGTTTACCATCAAAAAGTACATCAGTAGTGTAATTGTACATTCCCCTCTCGGATGGGAAATACGAAATATCTAACACCGAAAGCGGCAATAATTGCCCCGCAACCGGCTGCGAACGCCCTGCAAAAATATCTTGAGGAACAAACGGCCTTTCGTAGATATTACTATTAATGTCATCTAATAATTCTTGCGGAATACCTGCATTGCCGACACCAAAACCTCCAGTCAGATAAGTACTTTGGTCAACGGTATAAACCGATATTTTGGCACGTTTGAAATTATAAGCAAAATTCGAGCGTTCGCCGCCAAAGTTTTTACCTTCGCCTTGCGGAGTCGAACCCAAACGCCAGCGGTTTGCTTGACGAGTAAGGTCGTTGATGTTTCGAGCAGCCTCAAAATCATCAATCATTGCCGAATTATTAGAAATACGTTTTTCGTTGATTTTTGGGAATAACCGAGCGTATTCGCCAGTAAATTGGATTGCCGATATTTCCTTTGTCTGAATCAACGGAAGTTTATCTAAAAGTTTGGTCAAGAATCTCGATTCACGTTTAAAATTTATATCTCCACCCAAAATCGTGTTATTGACTGGCTCATTGCCGATGGCTGTACGAGTCAAGAAACCCGCAGGGGCTTCTCGCATCATCATACCTGTAAAACCAAGGTGGAGGTAGGGGCTAACATCGTAATCGAGACGTAAACCAAAAAGCCCGCGAATTTGCGTTTGGAATAAATCGGGTAATTCGTAATCTACTCTAATCTGACGAGAAGAATTTAGAATACTTTGGTTGGTGATACGTACTCTACCAAGTTGTGGCTCGATGGTGTAATCAATGCCTTCTTGGAGCTGCTGGCCACCTGCATACACTCGCACACCCGAACCCGACGCTCCGAGTGGTAATTGCACTTCGGCATTGCCGCCCGAGGTGAATTGTCCACGAATAAAGAATTTATTTTTTGTCGTAACCTGTTGGGCATCAGCCAGTGTGGTGCGATACAATTCATTGAAAACGTACTTATCACGTAGTAAAATGTCTTGCCCTTCGAGTTTTTCTTCGAGGGTTTTACCAAACGGCTCTAAGACCGGAAAAATGATTTTACCTAATTTAGAATCTACCGTAACATCTTCTACAAAGTCGAAGTTTCCATCTTTCTGGGGGTCGTTGTTGGGGTTTAATCTATCAAGCCCGAATAATTCGAGAAGCGGAATATCTTTGAGTTTACGTTTTTCTTTATCGTAAGCAGGCACAGCCTCACCATCTTGGAGGTTTGGGTTATCGACCCCCGTGCGGTCGTCTTTGTAGATGACTCGAAGCGTAAAACCCTGACGAGTAAGTGAAGATGTGCCGAGACTGTACACGTTTTTCATCATCAGGTTCCAGAGTGGGTCAATCTTGGTAGGGTCGAGGCTGGTGCGGTTACGAATCGTAGCCGATTTTAATAGTTTTAGAGCAATAACTTGGTTTTCGGCCAATGCAGAGTAATCCTCGGTCAATTCACCGACTTTATAATTTTGTCCTTGATAAACGTATTCGTAAGAAACTGCCAAAATTTCATCGTTACGAAGTGGCGTAACGAGCGATACATAACCCAGCTCAGGCTGAAAACGATACTCACGCTCGGTCAAGCGTCTTGCTCCACGCAAAAACTCATAATCCGTACCTTTTTTCAGACCCAAAGTTTGTAAAAATTGGGTACTGTTTGTATCGGCATTGCGGAAACTCTGACTGTTGTAAAGTTTTAAATATAAGGTATTTGCACGGTTATCGGTTGCAGCGTTTTTACCATTTCCGCTTAATCCAGTTGTTACGGGTTGGCCTTCGCCTAAATCACGGAACGCCGCCAGACTCCGCATAGATTCGATATTGTTGTTGCGGTTGGTTACGTAAACTTCTAAGCGAGTGATACGCACTCCCGATGTAATAACGGGTAGGTTTTTGAGCCAACGTTCATAGTTATCTCTAAAGAATTGCGAAAGGAAAAAATGGCGGTTTTCGTCGTAATTATCGCATCGAACCTCAAAAGGTTTGTTTTGAGAGCCACCATTCAAGACGATAGACTGGGTACGAGAACGTTGCTGAGCCACAACCCCCGTAATGTCTAATTTACCCAATTTGAGTCCTGCTTTGAAACCAAAAAGGTTTTGTACGCCCGGAATCAACTGGCTACGCACAGGCATACTGACATTACCCGCTTCGACTCTTTGGAGGATGTCTTCGGGTTGATTCTTGAAATTGAGTTTTAGTTGGTTTTCAAAGTTAAAAGCGGCTTTGGTATCGAGATTGGTCAAAAGCCCCATCTTTTCGCCGATTTTACCATTGAAATTGATATTGATTTGTTCGTTAAAATTAAAGTTTGTTTGCCGACGCAACGCCAACGGAATAAATGGGTTGTCGATAAATTGATTGACTAATTGAAAATCGAGCGTTACAAATCCATTTGGTTTAAAATCAACCAAATTTCCTCCAAAAATTCTATCAACAACTGGATTTTTCTCTAATAATGGTCTTAGCCCACGTCCGCTGATGGCACTTTTGCCGTCTTGCGATTCTTCGTAATCTCTAATCAAATTCTGCTTTACAATCCGATTCTGAATACTCGAATACTGATTGAAATTCATGGATTGTGGCAATTTGTAATCTATCGAAGGGCCGATTTTTTCGAGAACCGAAATGTTTTTGGTCGTAGGGTCGAGCGAAAAAATTGTCTTTACATTCTTTGGGTCGGGCAAAACAAGCGGTGTTTGTAGAAGCCTATCCGAAAAACGATTGAGGTAGTGGTCTTGCCAACGGTAGGCGGGTGCTTTTCCACTTTTTGGTATAACTACGTTTGAATCGAGTGTGGTCTTCGTACTATCGTTTTGGGCAATAGCAGTATTGATGCAAAAAAATGCACAGATTATCGTGAAAACAGTTTTAAATGCTTGGGTAAGTTGTTTGAGCATACTTATTTGTAATTGCGAATAATCAATGGTCAGCAAGCAGACCTTTCTGAATGGCATTATAGCCTTTTAACTTTAGTTTAGCGATACGTAATTATTGATGATAATTATAGACCACAAAATCTCTAACGTCTAAAATCCTGCCAATATTTAGTAAGATTTAAGAATTTTTAAGAAAATTTGATTTAATGGAGCGATTTTGGAAGTTTAAAGTTCAATGTTCCAAGTTTTAGATTTAACTTATTACATTCTAAACTAAGTTATTATAATTTTTTAATTCCCCTCTCCAGTGGGAACGGTACGCTGCTGCGGAGGGGCTGGGGGCGGACGTCGCACGGAGGGACTCGATAACAAAAAAGTTATAGTTATTTCGTTTACAATGTACTTATAACTTTGAAACCCTTGAACTTTGAAACTTTTATAACTATCGCAACGCCAATTTGATGAGTTGCTCGATTGTAACCTCGTTTCCTTCACGTTTCAGAATGGTATCAATGTTTTTCTCGGCAACGTTTTTGGCGATACCCAAAGCCATGAGTGCTTGGAGGGCGTCGTTGCGGAGTTTGGTATTTTGTGGTGCAAAAATATTTGGAGTAACTCCACCCAATAGGTTTTCTTTCTTGAGTTTATCTTTTAGCTCAATGATGGCTCTCTGGGCAGTTTTTAGACCAATGCCTTTGATAGATTGGATAGATTTGACGTCTTCGCTGACGAGTGCGTGACGAATCTCGGCCGATGACATCGCCGAAAGCATCATAATTGCAGTACTCGGTCCGATACCCGAAACACTGATTAAATCCTCGAAAAGTTGCTTCTCGTCGGCATCCGAAAATCCAAACAAAGTATGAGCGTCTTCTCTGATAATCAGCAAAGTATGCAGTTTGCAATGTTCGCCAGTGTTGTGCAGAGCAGCGTAGGTTTGTAGTGATATTTTTACTTGATAACCTACTCCGTGTACATCAATTATCACAAAAGTAGGGTCTTTATAAGCAAGTTTTCCGTCAAGGTAGGCAATCATATTTTTGTTATTCGTAAATAGTTATCGCAAAGGCGAACCGTTTTTTTAATTGTTTGTAAAATTGATAGATAGCTAATTCTATTGTGAATACTCAATTAACAAACGTACTAATTTACGAATTTCGTTTTATTTTTTTACGAATCCTACATCAAAATCTAATTTCTTCGATAATATCGCTTGCAATAATGCTATTGACACTTCTTTTCGATACGGCTCGGTCGCCGGCAAGACCGTGTTCATAAACTCCCAAAATTGCTGCTTCGTGGGGCGTATAACCTTGTGCGAGTAGTCCCAAAATCATACCCGTTAGTACATCTCCACTGCCAGCTTTTGCCATACCAGCATTGCCAGTTGAGTTAAAATGAATGCTACCATCAGGTAGGGCAATGGCGGTATTTGCTCCTTTTAAGCATACGATAACTTGCTGATTTACTGCGTATTCTTTTAGGATTTGTAGTTTTTGGTAGTCGTCTTTCCAATCTCGGTTTACCAACTTCTTGAACTCTTTTGGGTGGGGTGTCAGAATAGCATTTTTAGGGATAATTTTCTCTAAACTTCGGTCTTCGGCAATGTTATTAATGGCATCGGCATCAATCACAATCGGGAGGTTATTTTGAGAGCTTTCGGTGAATAATTGACATAAATTTTGCTGAATTTCTTGGCTGACCCCGATTCCGGGACCAACCCCAACGGCATT
>JALOLV010000345.1 GCA_025455785.1 Spirosomataceae bacterium
GTTGATTGGTACATTCTTCATTATGTACATCATGGGTTTCTCGGTCAATGTACTTACGCTCTTGGCGATTGTATTGGCAACGGGCTTGGTGGTAGATGATGGTATCGTTGTTACGGAGAATATCTATAAGAAAATCGAAGAGGGGATGAGTCCCATCGAAGCAGCCATCAAAGGCTCAAACGAAATCATTTTTGCGGTATTATCTACCTCAATTACGTTGGCTTCGGTGTTCTTACCGGTAATCTTTATGGAGGGTTTCGTTGGTAAACTTTTCCGCGAATTCGGTATTGTACTCGCCTCCGCCGTATTGATTTCGGCATTTGTGTCGCTTACACTTACCCCGATGCTGAATGCCTACTTGGTACGTAAAGAAAACAAACGCAGTAAGTTTTATTTGGCAACTGAGCCATTCTTCGAGAGAGTTATCGAAGGCTACCGCACTCGCTTGACCGACTTTATGAAAATCCGCTGGGTGGCGATTCCGCTATTATTCCTTACAATCGGAATGGTTTGGTTTTTTGGTAGAGATTTACAACAAGAAATAGCACCGCTCGATGACCGTTCGGCGTTCCGTGTTCAGATGACAGCCCCAGAAGGTTCTTCGTATGAATTCATGGATAATTATGTTCAGAAAGTTGGGAAATTACTCGTTGATTCGATTCCTGAAGCAAAAGGAATCGTAACAGTAACTTCGCCAGGTTTTGCGGGTTCGGGTGCTGCCAATACGGGTTTTGCAAGGATTAACCTAAGAGATAAAAAAGAACGTAAACGTAGCCAGCAAGAGATTGCCGAATTTGTGAGTAAAAAACTCAAAGGCATGAATGATGCCCGTGCGTTTGTGATTCAGCAAGAGACCATTTCGGTTGATAGAAGAGGTGGTTTGCCAGTGCAATACGTTATTCAAGCACCAGATTTCCAGAAACTCCGTGAGTACCTTCCGAAATTTATGGAAGAAGTACAAAAAGACCCAACTTTTATGGTGAATGACGTAAACCTAAAATTCAATAAACCAGAATTAGAGGTTTCGATTGACCGTGAAAAGGCAAAATCAATGGGGGTTTCGGTTTCGGATGTAGCCCAAACAATGCAGTTAGCATTTGCAGGTCAGCGTTTTGGATACTTTACGATGAATGGTCGCCAGTATCAGGTAGTGGGTCAGTTCGACAGAGAAAACCGTGACGAACCGCTTGACTTGAAAAATACTTATACAAAAAATAACCGTGGCGAGTTGATTCAGCTTGACAACATCGTTAAGACAGCCGAAGAAAGTTCTCCGCCACAACTTTATCACTACAACCGCTACATGAGTGCTACTGTTTCGGCAGGTTTAGCACCGGGCAAAACAGTTGGTGATGGTATCAAGGCGATGGATAAAATCCGTGATAAACTGGCTGATGAAACCATCAAAACCGCTCTGACAGGTACTTCGCGTGACTTCTCAGAGAGTTCGTCAAACACACTTTACATGTTCCTTTTGGCGTTAGTTTTGGTTTATTTGATTTTGGCTGCTCAGTTTGAGAGCTTCGTTGACCCATTCATCATCATGCTTACAGTACCTTTGGCCGTTGGTGGTGCGGTGTTTTCGTTGTGGTATTTCAACCAAACACTCAATATCTTTAGCCAAATCGGGATGGTCATGCTGATAGGTCTCGTAACCAAAAACGGTATCTTGATTGTTGAATTTGCCAATCAGCTTCGTGAAAAAGGAATGGAAATCAAAGAAGCAGTTATCGAAGCCGCTACGATGCGTTTCCGTCCAATCTTGATGACCAGTTTTGCAACCGTACTCGGTGCTGCCCCAATCGCTTTTGCAATCGGTGCGGCGGGCCGCAGCCGTATGTCGATGGGTATCGTTATCATGGGTGGGCTGTTATTCTCTTTGGTACTTACACTTTATGTAATCCCGGCGATGTACACTTATCTTTCGAGATACAAAAACTTCGACCGTATGCGTCAGATTGAGAAAATCGCTCACGAAGCCGAAACAGAAGTTCATTAATACAAAAGTAATAGACATTAAAATCCCCGTAGATTTCGATTCTACGGGGATTTTTGTTTTAAACTCAGCAGATATTGCCACTATTGTATTTTATATCAAAAAATATCTATTTTTGTAAAAACGCTTTATTTATGGAAATGTTACGCACTCCTTTGACAGAGCCTCAATTAGAATTATTGCAGATGTTCACTCGACCAGTGAGCGATTCGGATTGGCTTGCGATTAAGCGGATGATTACAAATTATTTTGCAAGTAAGTCTATTGAAGAAGCAGATAAAGTATGGGACGAGCAAGGCTGGGATGACGCAAAAATTGATGAATTACTAAATAGTCATCTCAGAACACCCTACAACAAATCATGAGGGTTGTTCTCGATACAAATATTTTGCTTGTTTCTATATCGAGTCGTTCGCCGTACCGTTTGATATTCAAATCTTTTGTCGAGAGAAAGTTTGAATTATGTATTACGACTGATATTTTGGACAAATATGCCGAGATTATCTCAAAACATTCAGGAGATAAATTAGCAAATTTAGCACTTGAAGTAATTGATAATGCCGAAAATACGATTTTTGCTAACCGTTATTTTACATTCAATCTAATATTCACTGACCCAGATGGATTGCGTCAAATGCTGACTTCATAGTTACCAATGATAAACATTTCGATGTTCTGAAAGAGTTACCATATCCTCATCTGAATGTAATCTCGATAAACGAATTTATTGATATTTTAGAAAATTTATGATACATTACCAATTTTCACCATGACATTACAAGAACTTTTTCAGCGGATAGGCCAAAACCCCGATTTTTTGTTTTTTTACTTTTTTATGATTCCGCTCACAGCTTTGCTGATTAGCATTTTTGGCAAAAACGAAGGGCATCTTAGCCCCTGGAAGTACGTCTATTCGGTTCTGATATATTTGGTGAGTATTCCGGGGATATTTGCCGTAGCCCTTAATATTTATTTTTTCTTGTTTCAGAAAGGCGATGTCATGCAGACCGATGTCTATATGCAGATTTTACCGATTTTGGTTTTGGTCGTGACCATCTGGCTGATTCGTCGCAATGTTGATTTAAAATTAATTCCGGGCTTTGATACCCTCTCGGGTCTTTGGCTGATGCTTTTTGCTACAATGACTTTGATGTTCTTCCTCGACCGAACCCGAATTATGGTTTTTACGTATTTACCGTTTCAGTATTTACTCGGAATCTTCGCGGCACTGTTTATCCTGATTTATTTGGGTTGGAGGCGTTTTACGAAGTAATTCTTACTATTAAGAAGTAGCTCGATAGCAAACGCTCACTAAACGGTTTCGTAATGGTAGAGGTATAAATCTATAGGACTTTCGCTTAACAAATAAAATATCCCGTAGGGATAAAATGTCGGTAGAAACAGGAACGATTTTTCTCGAAAAAAGTCCCGTTAGGGATGATATATCATCCCTAACGGGACTTGAAATCAATTGGACTTAAATTTTATCTACCGATATTGTGTCCCGATGGGACAAAATAGCCAAAGCGAAAGTCCTAATCTAAAATATCTTTAAAATTTGTTAAAATATTTTGAAGTTTAAATTAAGATTCATTTACTTTGCAATACAAAGTTCTTTTTATCTTGATGAAGCACCGAGCAAAAGTACTCGCTAATTACATTTTATTAAAACTCAAAACCATTAGCCGGCCTACCCAAGCATTGATTCTGCTGTCGGGTCTTAGCTGTTTG
>JALOLV010000346.1 GCA_025455785.1 Spirosomataceae bacterium
TGAAATCGGGGAGAAAGTTTATCAAAGAGGCATTTCGGCAGGTATCGAAGATTCTGCTTGGAAATCGCTTCGTGAAACAAAAGTTTTCCTAAAATCACCTATTACTACTCCTCAAGGTGGCGGTTTCAAGAGCCTTAACGTTACGACTCGTAAAACCTTAGGGCTTTTTGCCAATGTTCGCCCTTGCCAAGCATATTACCCGTTTGTCGAAACTCGCCACCCAAACATGGATTTGGTCATTGTTAGAGAAAACGAAGAAGATTTATATGCAGGTATCGAACACCGTCAAACGCAAGATGTCTATCAATGTTTAAAATTGGTTTCGAGACCCGGATGCGAAAAAATCGTACGCTATGCTTTTGAATATGCACGTGCTTACAACCGCAAGAGAGTAACGTGCTTCTCGAAGGATAACATCATGAAAATGACCGATGGGTTATTTCATAAAGTTTTTGATGAAATCGGGCAAGAATATCCAGAAATCGAAAAAGACCATAAAATTATTGATATTGGTTCGGCACTCCTTGCTGATAGACCAGAGAAATTGGCGATATTATTTCAGATATTGCTGCCGAGGTAGCGGGTTCGGTAGGAATGGGTGGCTCGGCCAATATCGGCGACCATTGTGCGATGTTTGAGGCCATTCACGGCTCGGCACCCGATATTTCTGGTAAAAACATTGCCAATCCATCGGGATTAATCAATGCGGCGATTCAGATGCTTGTTCACATCAATCAAGCCGATGTTGCTACGAAAATTCATAACGCATGGTTGCGTACGCTCGAAGACGGCATTCATACTGGCGATATTTTCAAAGACGGATTCAGTACAAAAAAAGTAGGAACACAAGAATTTGCCGATGCCGTAATTGAGCGTCTCGGACAAATGCCTAAGCATTTCAAAGCCGCCAATTATGCTTCTGCTCCGCAAGGAATCAAGATAAATACCCAACAAAAAGTAGTTCAAACCAAAGAATTAGTAGGGATAGATGTATTCTTAGATTGGTCGGCTGGCACGGCAAATGATTTAGGGAGCATGCTTTCAGCAATAAGTCACGACACGCTGAAACTCAAAATGATAACTAATCGTGGGGTAAAAGTTTATCCGGAAGGACACGAAGAAACCTTCTGTGTGGACCATTGGAGATGCCGTTTTGTGAGTAAGCAAGGAGCAGGAACACCAATTCAGAAATCAGAAGTTATTGATTTGCTAATGCTCGTCAATCAAATGGGCTTAGACTTTATCAAAACTGAAAATTTGTACAGTTTCGACGGCGTTTTAGGTTATTCTTTAGGTCAAGGCGAGTAATTTATTGATTCATATAATTTCTTAGGGATGGCAGTCTGTCATCCCTTTTTTCATTCTAAATCCACAAAATTTGTACTTTCTAAATCTTATAGTATTTTTACGATACTTAATGAAAAAGCATTTTTTACTTATGAAATTTAAAATCTCATTGGCCATAATGATGGTCGTGGCTTTGCTCAACTGCAACAATATTGGTAAAGAAAACTACGCTACACCTCCTCGAAACAAAAACGTACCACTTTTGACCATCAAAACCGACGGCAAAATTCGTGATGAACCCAAAACAAACGGTAAGCTGGAAATCTGGGTAAATGATAGTCTTGTTGTAAATTCCAAAATAGGAATTGAGCTTCGTGGTGCAGTTTCTCAAATGATGTATGAAAAAAAATCGTACGGATTAGAATTAAGAAACGATTCAAAGAAAAGTCAGGAAGTCTCACTTTTAGATTTACCAGCCAATTCAGATTGGGTACTTCATGGACCTTATGGCGACAAAACTTTACTACGAAATGCCGTTGCTTACAAAATCTCAAACAGAATTGGTCGTTATGCCCCCCGAACAAAGTTTGTGGAGGTTGAAATCAATGATAATTTTCTTGGAATGTATGTTTTGATGGAAAAACTCAAACGGGATGAAAGTAGAATAAATATTGCCAAATTAACCAAAAAGGATAGCACTGACGATAAAATTACGGGTGGCTACATCATCAAAATTGATAAAACAGTGGGTGATGGAGATGGTGACCGAGATTACAACGAGAATAATTCGTTTAGGTCTCAAATCGACCAAAATGGCAAGGTTTCAAGAAAAAGTAAAACGTTTTTTGTTTATGATTACCCCAAAGCCGATGATATTACTCCCATCCAAAAAAACTACATTCAAAAATACATTAACGATTTTGAGAATGCCCTCGCCTCGTCCGATTACAAAGACCCACAAAAAGGGTATCGAAACTTCATCGAAGTATCAAGTTTCATTGATTTTTTTATCCTGACAGAATTGTTCCAAAACCACGATGGCTACCGATTAAGCACCTATTTACAAAAAGACCGCAACAGAAAATTAGCGATGGGGCCTATCTGGGACTTTGATATTGCCTTTGGTTCTGACAATGGTTTTTGTGATGGGATGAATCGCCATGCGTGGGTTTTTGAGTACAACAAATATTGTGGTAGCGATGCTTGGCTTGTGCCATTTTGGTGGAAAAAGTTAATTTCGGATGATGACTTTAAAACCGAATTAAAAGAGCGTTGGGGTTCGCTTCGGAAATCTCAACTATCTGATAATCAATTAGATAAAGTGATTGAAGATTATAATAAATACATCACAGAAAATGGTTTGGTAGCTCGAAACTTCGACAGATGGGATATTCTTGACGAAAGAATTACACCAAACTCAACAAGAGGTTCGCACGAAAAAGAGATTAAGCGGATGAAATCGTGGCTCAAAGAACACGCTCATTGGATTGATGAAAACATTGAGAAACTGTAATCAGTAAATCGTTGATGTTTTCATAATTTCAGCAATCAAAATTCCGAAGTAAGTTCCGATTGCATTCCCTAAAGCACCAACCAAAATACCGGGAAGTACCAAGTCGTTACGATTAAGACTTCGTGCCAATGCCATAGCTGAGGCCGTTCCGCCAACGTTGGCTTGCGAAGCAATCGAAACAATATCCCAATCTTGTTTGAATAAATAACCGATTCCGAAAACCACTAATCCATGAACGAGTACTAAAATTGTTACAAAAGCCAAAAGAATAACCGCTAATTTGCCATCTTTGATTAAGGCCGGAATGTCGCAATAAGCACCAATAACCGCCAAAAACAAATAAACACCCAGTAAACCAAGTAATTTTTGACCTTTCAAACGATTGATAATTGGTATCTGAGCCAAACTCAGAGCCAAAGTCGTAAGCAATAAAACAGTTGGTATTTGTGGAATTAGGTTATGGAGTAATCCCGAAACCCAGATTCCGATTAAGCTAATTGCCAATAAAAAAGCTAAATCTATTGGTCGAACGCTCTCCGATTCAGATTGATGACTTTCGGTTTGGTTTTCATCAATCACATGAATCAATTTATTTCTTGGAATCAACTTTTGAAAAATTTGCGGTAAAGCCAAAGTGGCAATCACCCAAACTGCCGTGATGATATTATCGGCAACGGTCGCAGCCGAAAACAAGCTGCCTTGTTGCGATACTCCGTAATGTATCGCTACCGCATTAAAATTGATGCTCCCACCAATGTACGTACCCGTGTACATTCCACCAAGTGCATAAAACAACTCCCCTATTGACTCTTTGCCACCTACCATCCACATCGCCAACAAAGCCCCGAGCATTGTACCAATCGAGCCAATCAAAAACATCATCAACATGGGTTTACCTGCTTTTTTAAGGCTTTTGAGATTAACTCCAAGTAACATCAGAAAGATGGAAAGCGGAGCGATGTAAGCAAAAATTCCATCATAAAGTGGTGTTGCAGGGGTCGAGGCAGGGATTATTCCCAAATTTGCAACAATCGCCGTCAGGATTATTACCATCAATCCAGTACCTACATGCTTAAAAAAAGGTTTAGTATTTAACCATTCAGCCAAAACAATATTCAAACATAAAACCGCCAAAATTGCAAGTGAATCTTTAAGCATAAGTTAAGTTAGGGTAACAAATAACGGAATTATCACGATATAATACTAATCTCAATAAAACTTAGCCTCTTGATTTGATTTCTTCTTGAATCTTTTTCATGCCCATGAGATTTGCTATCAATATCGGAATCAATGTAAAAGGCATTATCAAA
>JALOLV010000347.1 GCA_025455785.1 Spirosomataceae bacterium
GGGTTATTTAATGCACCCGTAAAATATGCCGCAGGTTGATTATTATAAGCAAAAGGCGTAGAGTAAACTGCCGAGTTTAGGTAGCTTGGACCGTCATAGGGCGAGAAATACTGGTCGCCGTAGCCAATTGGATTCCCTTCACCTGTCAAGGCTGGGGTAGTGCCAATTGTCGAACGAGTCAATCCATCTTTTACGTTGGCGTAGGAGGCACGAACCTTCAAAAACGAAATAAACGATGGCACATTCACATAATCAGAAATGACGGTTGAAAGAGCAACCGATGGATAGAAAAATGTGTTATTACCCGATGGCAAAGTCGAGAGTTTATCAACACGACCAGTCGTAGAGAGTGTCAATAAATTTTTGTACGAGAAGTCAGCCGAATAATACGCCGAATTTACACGCATTGCTGAAGCAAAATTGGCAGTACGAACGGGGTTTGAAGAGTTATTGAAATTATATAACCCCGGAACATTCAAATAATCGGTCGAGCCGTATTGTGAATTGTATTCAAATGTACGGATATTGCCCCCAACCCATATTTTTGTGTTGAAGCCTTCGGTGATGTCTTTATCGAATTTTACCAAAACATCGGTGTTATTCTCAAACAAATTGCGGCGGTCTTCACGGTAATCGCCACGACGCTCATCACGGCCATACGAACCAGCCGAGTAAGGCATTTTTTCGTTGCGGAATAAGTTCCAAGTTGTTACTTGCGAACGCACCGTTGCTTCTAAATAGTCAGTCAATTTATAAGTTAAGGCCGCCTGACCGATGATGTCGGTTTTGTAATGTCCACGTAGCCACTCATAGCTCATAAAATACGGGTTGTTGTAGCGTTGGTATTCGGCATAAATCTGCTGGATTCCCTCTTTGCCGGGCTGCCAGTAGTTACGCATATCATCCACGTTCCAGTCGGCACCCGCCCAAAGCGTCATGTTATAAATGATAGAGTTCGGGCCGTAGTTAATATCGGGGATATTCGGTGTATATTGGCGATTATATTGCAGATTTGAGGTAAACGAGAGTTTATTCGAGAATTTATAATCGGCGGCTACGTTGAAGTTTGTGATATTCAATTTGGTATTTGGCACAATCCCACGCTGCGAAATCTGCGAAGTCGAGAAACGCAAATTGTATTTATCGCCAGTCGAAGAAACCGAAATGTTATTTGTCGAGAGAATACCCGTCTGTAAAAAACGCTCCAAATTGTCTTTTCCACGGGCCACCCACGGCGTGGCAGTTCTTTTGCCAGTTACTGGGTCTATCGGGCTATCGTATTGCGGGATTAGCTGCCCCTCAAATCTTGGTCCCCAGCCACCATCATAATCACCATCGTTCAATCCGCCACCTTTGCCATCGCCAAACGCATAACGACCGTGGTCGCCGGGGCCGTATTCGTCTTGAACTTTCGGAATCGCATAGAAACCCCTATCAAACATTGTCGAAGAATTGACATCGACCGAAAACCCACGCTTATCTTTCGAGCCACGTTTGGTAGTAATCAAAATAGCACCATTTTTACCACGGAAACCGTATAGAGCCGAAGCCGAAGCACCTTTTAGTACCGAATATGACTCAATATCATCGGGGCTGATGTTCCAAGTATCAGAGTTAATCGGAACACCATCAACTACATAAAGAATCTCGCTATTGCCACGCAACGAGATGTTCGGGCGGCGGAGCATCTCTTGCTGAATACCGACCGTCAAACCCGCAACTTTACCAGCCAAAGCATTGATGGCGTTTGGCTCACGAGTTTTGATTGTTGAAGCTCCATCAACCGATTGGATAGCCACCCCAATACGACGAGCATCCTTCTTGATACCAAGAGCCGTTACGACAACTTCAGAGAGTTGTTTGTCGTCAGATTTCATCAAGATTTCGATGTTGGTTTTGTTGCCAACCTCGACAGATTCGGTGGTATAACCTACATACGAAACCACCAAAACAGGGTTTGCCCCACGTACGTTAATCTTAAATGTACCGTCGGCACTGGTGGTAGTACCGCTGTTGGTGCCTTTCACAAGGATACTCACACCCGGCAGACCCATGTTATCTTCGGCTGCTTTTACGGTACCTTGCAATGTGCGTTCTTGAGCAAACGCCGCAAAACTCAATAGCATCCATGCGATTTTGAAAAAAGCAAAGGAGTAGTTTTTTCGAGATAGAAGTGTTTTCATACAATGACTGTCTCCCGACCCCACGGGAGTAATTTCGAGTTAGATTGATGCCGATGGGGTATTCGGCAAATTTTGGTTTATCTGAGGTTTTAGGAGTATTTTTTTGGTTAATATTGAACTACAAAATTGGGCTTTTCGTATTAGCTATTTATCATGCAATTATTAAGCGATTATGAAGAAAAACGTGATGTTTGGATTGGTACTTAACAATTAAAAAATACAGAGCGAGGGCTTCACAAAAAGATTCAAAGATTGATTGGGTATGTTAAAGAGGGTGTTGGTTAATTGTTTGTTTATCAAGTATTTATGATGATTCGTTTCTTAATGAAAACTTAACTTTGGCGGGTGTGTATTAATCTTAATTCAAGATTACCTTTGCTGGCTAAACTCTTTTTTATGACCCCAATAAAACTCGTTGTCTTTGATATGGCAGGTACTACCGTGCAAGACAAAAAAGAAGTAGAAACTTGTTTTGCTAAGGCTTGTCAGCACATGAATCTCAACGTAAACGAAGAGCGTATCTTGGCTTTGCAGGGATACTCCAAAATCGAAGTTTTTAGATTACTCTGGGATGAGAAAATCGGCAGTGAGCATCCCGAATATTTAGAAAATGTAGAAGTTTCTTACGATTACTTTAGGATGATTCTCGAAGAACACTACGAGAAGAACCCAATCTTACCGACCGAGGGCTGTCTCGAAATTTTTGAATTTTTACGAGCCAACGACATCAAAATAGCACTCACTACCGGATTCTACCGCAAGGTCGTCAATATAATTTTGGGGAAATTGGGATGGCTGACTGGGCTTGATAATGATTATTTCAATAAATCGGGTGATAGTATCATTGATTTATCTATTGCGAGCGATGAGGTTCCGAAGGGTCGCCCCGAGCCATTTATGATTCAAAAAGCCATGAATCTTTTTGGCATTACTGATGCCCAGCAGGTTATCAATATCGGCGATACGCCGTCAGACTTGCAGTCGGGTATCAGTGCGGGCTGCCGATTATCGCTCGGGCTTACAAATGGTACGCACACCTACGAGCAGCTAAAAGATTACCCCAACGATGGTCTCTTGGGGTCTTTGCAAGAGTTAAAAGAGATTATCCGACCTCTCATCTAAAACGAGTCTTTTATGAAATATGATTTAATCGTGGTCGGGGCCGGAATCTTAGGCACGGCTCACGCTTTTCAGGCGGCCAAAAGTGGCAAAAAGGTTTTAATCTTAGAAAAAGATAATTATCCGACTGGCTCCACAGTCCGAAACTTCGGGCAGGCAGTAGCATCGGGTTGTGTGGGCGAATGGTTCGATTATGGCTTGCGTAGCCAAGAGATTTACCGAGCAATTCAATCAAAATTCGATATTTCGGTTCGGGCCAATGGCAGTATCTACGTGGCATCGGACGAAGACGAATGGATGCTCTGCAACGAATTATTCGAGATTCAGAAAGCCAAAGGATACGATGTTGTGCTACTTTCAAAGAGGCAGGTTTTGGAGATGTATCC
>JALOLV010000348.1 GCA_025455785.1 Spirosomataceae bacterium
TTCATCCACTTGTTTTTGAGTAACTTCGGTTGCCGAAACGATGTAGTTATTAAAAATCGAATTTCGTGCATATTTCATAAAACTATCAATCAATGACTTCACTAATTTATCTTTAATGCTCGAAGTATCAGACTCTGGCGTTGAAACTGCAAAAAGATGTGTGTTATCGATGTATCCTTTACGGATTTTTTCGTTGTATTTGCTATTCCATTCCGAAATTGGATACGTTACTTCGGTTTGGCGGCTTCCTACACGTCCGTACAATACCTTAAAAGTACCATCATTGTTGTCGGTCATTTCATAAAACTTATTGTTGTTATTTTCAGTAACCATAATCAGTTTTACTTTTCTCTGGGTCTCTTTTTGAGGTTGTGGGGAAGCCAAAGACTTGATGATTACTGGTACAGTTGCATTTGTAGAATTGACAGTAGTCGCTTTTAATACTGATGCTGGATTGGTAGGATTGATAAAACCTTTGATTTTGGCGATTAGTGTTTGCATCGTTCTATCTTGTTTAATAGTTTCTGATAAATATGCTGCAAAAATCAGTATGCAAGTATGCAACATAAATGCACACTTATAAGAAACTGAAAAATAAAAAAAGCCCCACTTTCGCAGGGCTCTCGTTAATCAGGCTTTAATCCCAAATTATAGTTTCAGGTTTTTCGTACCAGGGTTCAAAGTTATCGGCAAACTCTTTCTCTACTACGTTCCGTTTGATTTTCATTGTTGGAGTGAGCTTGTTATTATCAACCGTCCAAGGTTCACGCAAGATGACTACTCGCTGAACTCTCTCGTAGGATTTCAATTTAGGATTAAGTTCTGATAGGGTAGAAGACAAACTTTGTGTTACGGCTTCTTTATCCAATGATTTTCCTAAATCCGAAAGTACAACCAATGCAATTGGCTGTGGGAGACTCTGCCCAACCACACAGACTTGTTCGATGAGGTTATTATCAGCAAAACCAAATTCTATTTGTGCTGGAGCAACGTATTCGCCTTTTGAGGTTTTATACATTTCTTTCACCCGCCCAGTAATCTTCAAATACCCTTCCGAATCTAACTCGCCCACGTCGCCGGTGTGAATCCAGCCATCGGCATCAATTGTTTCGGCTGTCATTTGAGGTTCTTTGTAGTAGCCCACCATATTCCATTCCGAACGAGTCAAGATTTCGCCATTCGATTCGGCAATTTTTACTTCCATATCGGGGTATAATTTGCCAACAGTTCCGTCTTTAATTTTTTCGAGGGGCATCATACACACTGCACCGAGGTTTTCGGTCATTCCGTAAGCCTCCTGAATGTTTATATCTAATCTCCGAAACCACTTAATTAAGTTTGCGGGCATTGGTGCTGCCCCAGTCAGAATCAGTTTTGCATCGGAAAGTCCCAATCCTTTTTTGATTTTATTTTTAACGATTCCGCTCAAAATTGGCAGTTTTAAGAATAAATCAAGTTTCTTTTGCGACATCTTGCCTAAAATCCCCAACTGGAACTTTGTCCAGATACGGGGTACTGCCAAAAAGTGTGTCGGGCTTGCTACGGCCAAGTTTTTGGCAAAACTATCAAGCGACTCAGCAAAATAGACCGTTCCGCCAGTGGTTAGGCTGGCAGCTTCTACGATATTTCGCTCGGCGATATGGCAAAGCGGCAAATACGAGAAGAATCGAGTATTTGGCATTTTGAGTTTGGCTACATCACGAGTACTGTAAATTCCGGTAGCCATCGCTTTGTATTGCATCATTACACCTTTTGGATTGCCGGTGGTGCCTGATGTATAAATAATCGTGAATAAATCATTCAGATTTGCCTTGAAATTCTCTTTCATCGGCTCATATTTTGCCAAAATACTCTCCCATTGCTCGTGTTCGGGGTCAGGATTATACGTCGGGAACGAAATACATTTGACATCGGAAGGTATCCCTGCTTTCATTCCTGCCCAATCGTCTAATTTTCCTATAAATGCAACTTTACTACCACTGTGGGTCAATACTTGATTGATTTGGGTATCAGTCAATGTGGCGTATAACGGTACTGATATATGCCCCGAAATCATGATGGCAATATCGGCAATAATCCACTCGGCACAATTTTTAGAAATAAGAGCTATGTTACTCTTTTCGGGAAGATTCAAAGACTTCAGGTAAGTTGCCATTGAGCGGGCTTGTCGGCCAGCTTCTTTCCAAGTGAAATCCCTGAAGGTATCGCCAAAGGGTTGTCTTAAATAGACTTTATCAGGGGTTGTTGCTTCCCAATGATAAAAGTAATCAACAAGTGATTGATTAGGTGAAATTTCCATGATAGTATAAGGGATAATAGACAATTATTCAAAAATATAATAAAACAAAGATATTGTTAAATTTTACTTAGAGATATTGATAAAAGAAATAATTTTGGTGAATTGTTCAGAATACTTGTGGGAATATGAAAAAACTGTTTAAAATAATAAAATTATCTGCCATTTTTATTGGTGTTTTACTTTTGGTTGGGATGACCATCTTTTGGCAAAATGATATTCCAATCAATAAACTCAAAGCAAAATACACCAATAACGAATCAAAATTTATTGAGATAGACGGGATGAATGTGCATTATAGAGATGAAGGAAATTCGAGAGATTCGCTACCGATAGTTTTGATTCATGGTACGGGTGCGAGTCTCCATACTTGGGAGGGGTGGGTTTCTGAATTAAAAATTACTCGAAGGGTTATCACGATGGATTTACCGGCTTATGGATTGACAGGGCCAAACCCCGCAAAAGATTATTCAATGCCCTTTTATATTCAATTTATTGATAAATTTCTCTCAAAATTGGCTATAAAAAAGATGGTAATCGGGGGTAATTCACTCGGTGGCAGTATTGCTTGGAACTACACTTTAGCTTATCCTGCAAAAGTAGAAAAACTCATTTTGGTAGATGCGGGTGGTTATCCAACAAAACCAAAGTCGGTGCCGATAATATTTAGATTAGCCAGAATGCCAATTGTGAATAATATTTTTAAGGTAATTTTACCACGCTCGGCGGTTGAGAGTAGCGTAAAAAATGTTTATGTCGATGACAGTAAAGTAACTGATGAATTGGTTGACCGATACTTTGAATTATCTCTCCGTGAAGGTAACAGGCAGGCTTTTTTGGATAGAATGATGGTTTTTACTCCTAAACCCGACGAAAAAAGTATCAGTAAATTTGCTCAAATCAAAAATATTCAAATCCCAACTTTGATTTTATGGGGGGCCGAAGACGGTTTGATTCCGACTGATGTTGCTCAAAAATTCCATGAAGATTTACCCAAGGATACTTTAGTTATTTTTCCGAATTTAGGGCATACACCGATGGAAGAAGACCCTACAACCACTGTGAATGAGGTAAAAAAGTTTTTGAATCGAAACCCATAATCCAGAAATTATACAATACATATTATCAATACCCAACCCTAAAGCCAAAAAATTCGTTATATTAGTAACTTTCAATCCTATTGCATGAGAAAATTTTATTTTGCAATCATTTTAGCACTAACCTCTTTTGCCGATAATCTTCAGGCACAAGAAATCCCACAATTAAGTCAATCAAAAAACTTACACGAACACGAAGAGCGATTTAGAGATTGGCTCAACCGCCAGCCAGCAGGGACAAAAGGCTGGAAATGGATGGCTCGTTATGAATATGACTTGCTT
>JALOLV010000349.1 GCA_025455785.1 Spirosomataceae bacterium
TTCTTTCTTAACCTGCTTGTATTTTTTTGAAATCTTCAGGCCTAAATCGGGGAGAGTTTCGGTAAATAATTTTTTGGCGTCATCCATATTATTGACCGATTTTCCGCCAGCACTGGCCGATGCTTTGGGTAGTGTTACATCGGCCAAAGGTAGATTTTCTTCAATTTTCTCTTGAAGTGTTTGCTTTTTGTTGGGGTCTCGCTTAGGTTTTGGAACTTGAGCGAAAGCAGTAGTAAAAAGAGTCAGAAAGGCGAAGGATAAAACTACCTTTTTCATTTATTTTAATTTTTTAACCTTAATTTTGCAATCTCAAACAAACGATTAACCATCATCAGTTTTTCGATTAACGATATTTTATTTATAAAAATTGGAAAAATCTGCTAAAATATACATTGCAGGGCACCGTGGAATGGTCGGTTCGGCAATTTTAAGAAAACTTCAATCAGAAGGTTTCACAAATTTTGTTTTGAGAACATCCTCCGAGCTTGACCTCCGAAACCAACAAGCCGTTTTTGACTTTTTGAATACCGAAAAACCAGAATATGTATTCTTGGCTGCGGCAAAAGTCGGTGGTATTATTGCTAACAACACTTATCGTGCCGATTTTATTTATGAAAACCTCGCGATTCAGAATAATATTATTCATGGGGCATACCAGATTGGCGTAAAAAAACTCTTGTTTTTGGGTTCTTCGTGTATTTATCCAAAGTTTGCACCGCAACCGATGTCCGAAGATTCTCTTCTGACAGGTCTTCTCGAACCCACCAACGAGCCTTATGCCATTGCAAAAATCGCTGGTATCAAAATGTGCGAAGCCTACCGAAGCCAATACGGTTGCAATTTTATATCGGTGATGCCTACGAATCTCTATGGACCGAATGATAACTACGATTTGCAGAATTCTCATGTACTTCCGGCCATGATTCGCAAATTCCACGAAGCAAAGATAGAAAATAAACCGAGTGTTGAACTGTGGGGAACTGGCTCGCCCAAAAGAGAGTTTTTGCATGCTGATGATTTGGCCGATGCTTGTTATTTTTTGATGAATAATTACGACGATTCAACACTGATAAATATCGGGACAGGCGAAGACGTAACAATTAAAGAATTGGCCGAGACAATTCAAAAAATCGTGGAGTTTGATGGAGAAATCGTGTGGAATACCGAAAAACCAGATGGTACACCCCGTAAACTGATGGATGTAACAAAACTTCACGGCTTTGGCTGGCAACATAAAATTAAATTAGAAGACGGAATCCGAGCTGTTTATGAAGATTATAAACACAGCAAGAATCTGAGAATACATTAATACGAATGAAAGACTGGTTTGCGAAATGGTTTGATACCCCTTTTTATCATATTCTTTACAAAAGTAGGAGCTATCAAGAAGCTCAAATTTTTATTGATAATCTTGAAGAATACCTCGGTTTCAAAAGTACTGATAAAATACTTGATTTAGCTTGCGGAAAAGGCCGACATTCTATTTATCTGAATAAAAAAGGGTACGATGTTGTTGGGGTAGATTTATCGCAAAATAATATTAATTCGGCACAGGCTTTTGAAAACGATAGATTGCATTTTGAGGTGCATGATATGCGAGAGGTCTTCAGAAAAGAGAGTTTTGATTATGTACTCAATTTATTTACCAGCTTTGGATACTTTGAAGACGACTACGAAAATCAAAAAGCTATTCAGGCAGTATCAGATAACTTAAAAGAGGGTGGTTTTTTGGTTTTAGACTACATGAATTCGACCAAGGCAATCAAAAACCTAACAAAATATTACGAGAAAGAGGTTGATGGAATCAAATTTATTATCACCAAATCCATTGAAGGAGACTTCATCATAAAAAACATAGATTTTGAGTTTGATTCAAAAAAATATCATTTTCACGAGAAAGTCAAAACATTAAATTTTGATGATTTTTATCGATACTTTAATTCAGTAGGCTTAACTTGCAAGGAGACCTTCGGTAATTACCAACTCCAAAACTTTGATATTGAAAAATCAGATAGAATGATTTTTGTGGTAGAAAAACAAAAAAGCTGATGTGACAAAATCACATCAGCTTCCAAAAAATAAGAATATTCGATTAAAACTTCATCGGAACACTCACCGAAGTTTGGTCCCAAGAGATTGTCAAGGTTTTATCATCGGTTGTGATTGTCAATTTCTCAACCACATCGCTCAATTTCTTGACTGGTACGGTTACTTCTGCTACGTTTTTGTCTTTGATTTTGTCGTATCCATAAGAACCCCACTGCTTCAATTCACTATTCAAGATGATTGTCCACTCTTTCTCGCCTAATTTAGAGAAAAGCGTGTAAGTACCTGCTTTTACGGCTTTGCCACCAAATGTTACATCTTTTTTGAAAGTAATTTCGGTTGCTTCGTTGGCCCCAGTTCTCCAAACCGTACCAAATTTTTCTAATCCACCGAATATCACACGACCTTTTTTAGATGGTTGTCCATAAGATACTGTTACATTGGTACTTTCGGCTTTTACACGTGGACTTTGTGCAAATACGAGAGATGAAGTAGTAAGAACGAATGCAAAAAACAATGCAATTTTCTTCATAGCTGTTTAATTGATTTTGATTGTAAATAAATGATTTTGATGTATAAACGTCTTATCGGCGAATATAGTTTTAAAAAGACAGGTCAATTAATGAAACGTTGCATCAATGGCTTACCTTTTCGGCTAATAAACGAGCCATTTCGGTTGGATTCGTAGGATTTGGATTCACCAAGTCAGACTCTACCAGACCATCTCGCAAACGCACGATTCGGTGTGAATATTTAGCAATATCTTCCTCGTGTGTTACCATTACAATTGTATTGCCTTTGCGGTACAATTGGTCAAATAACTCCATGATTTCGTAAGAGGTCTTGGTATCGAGGTTACCCGTTGGCTCATCTGCCAATAGAATACTTGGGTCATTTACCAAAGCACGAGCAATAGCCACACGCTGACGTTGTCCGCCCGAAAGCTCGTTGGGTTTGTGTCCTGCACGGTCGCCCAAACCTACGTTTTTGAGTGCCAACATCGCTTTTTCGGTACGGTCAGCTTTGTTGTATCCGGCATAAATGAGCGGAAGTGCCACGTTTTCGAGCGAAGATTGACGAGGCAATAGATTGAAGGTCTGAAAAACGAAACCAATTTCTTTGTTACGCACTTCGGCCAATTCGTTATCGCTCATGCGGCTTACGTCTTGTCCGTTCAAAATATACTGCCCACCCGTTGGGGTATCCAAGCATCCGATGATATTCATCAACGTAGATTTACCCGAACCCGAAGGGCCCATAAAAGCCACGTATTCGCCTTTATTGACACTAATTGTTACCGATTTAAGAGCGTCGATTATCTCGCTACCCATTATGTAGCGTTTTGAGATGTTGGAAGTTTCAATTATTCGCATAAAGATACAATTGTCAATCTGTTGTCATACTTTGTCATTTGATAGTCTGTGTTCGGCAAGGCAATCGAGTGACTACGATTGACAATGGAATGACTATTTCGTAAGTCAAATCTATAAAATCAATTAAAACCAGAAGTGTTTTTTTCCATCAATGCTTTTTGGGCTTGATAGGTGGAAAGAAACGCTTGATAATCGGTAGGAGCAAGAATCGTTTGCAGTTTGGCTAAGCCATCTTCGGCATAACTTCCACAAAGTCGCCGATTTATCGTTGAGTTCGAGGGCTTTAAAAATGAGGTTATAAGCATCGTTGGTGCGTTTTTTTGCATTGTACGATTCTACCAATTTGCTAATAATTATCGGGTTCAGCGGATTTGCTTTATAGGCTTTTTCTAAATCTGCATCGGTTTTGATATTACCCAAGGCATCGGCTGATTTTTGTACTAAAATCTGCCCGATTTGCGATTCATAATTGGCGGTTTCTAACGCCGCTAAGGCATCTTTATCGTTTGCTTTGTTTAGGTATTCGATGGCTTTATCATAAACATCGTTCTGCAAAAACCACATCCCAGCCGCACGGCGATACATAATCCGATGCTGGGTAGAATCATTTGCCAAAATCGCTAATTGTTTGATTCCGAGGTGTTTATCTTCTTTGAAGTAATTCTGGCAAGCCTTTGCAAATTCTAAATCTTCGTAAAAAGGTTGATTGTTTGCCTTGAATTGAAGTCTCTGAATCAACTTAGCATCAAAAACTTTACTATCGGCATTTTTATTCAACGAAGAATTATAAATAACGGCAAATTGACTTACGCTGAGCGAGGAGTCTTTGGAGAAACTCAAGGAATTGGTTGTAAATGACTTACCAAGAATATTCTCAGCCGCAATCCGATTGGCTCGTAAAGATGAGTAATCGGCAGGATTATTCTCGATAAGAATTGATTTTAAAGTATTTTTTGCGAGGTATTTTACATTAAACGCCATCAAGTTTGATTCTTGGACATCACAATTCGAGCAGAATTGCTTTGCTAAATCTAAGTA
>JALOLV010000350.1 GCA_025455785.1 Spirosomataceae bacterium
GGTTTTTCCATTTTGGCAATTACTTTTGCCAAGCTGCCTTGTGCCTTAATATAATCCTTGATTTCGTTAATTTCGTCGGCAGTACGCACAAACGAAAGAGCAATCCAATCTACATCGTTTGCAATACCAAATTTCAAATCTTCCCAGTCTTTATCGGTTACTGATGGTTGTGAAATCTTCGTATTTGGTAAATTAACGCCTTTTTTCTGCTTCAAAAGTCCACCATAAACTACCTCGGTGATGACGTCTGTGCCTTCTACACCGATAACTTTTACTTCCAATTTACCATCATCCATCAAGATTCTCTCACCAACTTGTACGTCTTTATACATTCCTTTGTAGGGTGTACTTACTTTTTCGGCATTACCAACGATGTCTTCACTTGTGAATATCAATTTATTTCCAGCAATAATCTCAACACCTTCGTTGCCTTTTTCCATCAATCCAACTCGGATTTTTGGACCTTGCAAGTCTTGAAGAATAGCACATTTGAATCCGTATTTCTCATTAATTTTACGAATACGCTGAATCCGCATTAAGTGGTCTTCGTGAGTACCATGAGAAAAATTCAATCGAAATACATTTACGCCAGCCTTTGCCAATGCCAATAGCATTTCTTCGCTTTCGGACGCAGGACCTACTGTTGCAACAATTTTTGTTTTACGATGCATATTTAAAATTATATATGTTCTTGGGCTTAAGAATCGTGCAAAAATAACACGACTCCGCCAATTAGCAGAATAAAATTGTACTTTATTTATAAATTCTGATTTTATTAATGCAACTCCACCGCTATCTCATCAATTTTGATTAAATTATGATTAAAGAATTTTATTCTAAAATTATAATATATTTAGATTTATAATTCTTTCAATTAGTCAATATTCAAAATATAATTCTAAAATAAAGAACAAATCAGTTATTAGACTAATCTAAAATGCCGTTTTGACTCAACAAAAAAACAATCATAGCTTTTGTTCAAAAAAAATATTGCTATATATTTGTCAATGCAATGAAAAACAAACTTGACATTGATAAACTCAACAATCGCAATTACGCTTCTTCTGCTACTCAATCCGTCGTCGGTGTGAGTCAGGAGTCTGTATAGATATATCTAAACGCCCTTTCTCGCACCATGCAGAAAGGGCGTTTTTATTTTAGTGTAGTCACCAAAACCATAATCTTACTTTAATCAAAATGAGCCAAAAAATCTATGTTTTCGATACTACTTTGCGAGATGGCGAGCAGGTTCCGGGCTGCCAACTCACTACCGAAGAGAAGGTAATGATAGCAAAGGAACTCGAAATCCTTGGCGTTGATATTATCGAGGCTGGCTTCCCGATTTCGAGTCCGGGCGATTTCCGTTCGGTCGAAGAAGTATGTAAAGCAGTTACAAACCCTACGGTTTGTGCGTTATCTCGTGCCGTTAAAGGCGATATTGATGCGGCGGGTGCGGCACTTAAACACGCCAAACGTGGCCGAATTCATACAGGTATCGGGGCTTCGGATGTGCATATTAAATATAAATTTAACTCGACTCGTGAGCAGATTATTGAGCAAGGTGTAGAAGCCGTAAAACACGCTCGTACTTACGTAGAAGACGTAGAGTTTTATGCCGAAGACGCTGGCCGTGCCGACTTAGAGTTTTTGGCGAGATTGACTGAGGCTGTCATTAAGGCTGGAGCAACTGTTGTAAACCTTCCCGATACAACGGGCTACGTGCTGCCCCACGAAATGTATCATCGTATAGACTATATTATGAATAATGTGCCGAATATCGACAAAGCGATTATCTCGATGCACAACCATAATGATTTAGGAATGGCAACGGCCAACACCATAGCGGGTATCCGTGCGGGGGCAAGACAGGTTGAGGTTACGATTAATGGTATCGGTGAGCGAGCGGGTAACACTTCGCTCGAAGAAGTGGCCATGACCTTGAAAGTACACAAAGATTTAGGTTTTCATACAAATATTGATAGTACGAAGCTGTTTCCGATGAGCCAGTTGGTTTCGCAGACAATGCGTATGCCAGTGCAAGCCAACAAAGCAATCGTAGGTCGCAATGCTTTTGCACATTCGTCGGGTATTCACCAAGACGGATTCTTGAAAAATGCCGATACCTACGAAATCATCAATCCACAAGATGTTGGCGTACCAAAATCTTCGATTGTATTGACGGCTCGCAGCGGTCGCCACGCCTTGAAGCACCGCCTTGAATTGCTCGGATTCAAATTCGATAAGCCGCAATTAGACGGAATCTACAAGAATTTCTTGGTACTCGCCGATGAAATCAAGGAAGTAAACGATAAAGACTTGGTTAAGTTGGTAAGAGCTTAATCAATAAGGATATAAATTCCCCCCCAAAAGTCTCGAAAACTTTGGGGGTTTTGTTTTTCAGAGTTTACCATTCATCCCTCAAACCAAACCCTAAAATCGTGAGCTTTATCTTTGCTGATGGTGATTTCTTCTTTGGTTGGTACTATCAATTTTAGCTCAATTTTACCAGTAAAATGTGTTCGATAACTTTCGATAGCGTCAATCTTCACAATCCATTGGCGATTGGCTCGGTAAAATTTCGACGGGTCGAGCAGTTCTTCTACTTCATCGAGCGAATTATAATCCGTTATAAGCGACTGATTATCAATTGTCTGCATCCAAATTACGCTATCTCTGTAAAAACACGTTACCCGCTCTTCGGGTACGGCTAAAATACTACGATGATGATGAGCCGTAAAGCGTTTTTTGTATGTCGCACGACTTTTCAGGTCGAGTAATAAGTCTTGTATTTGGCCTTTTAAATCATCTTTGGGTTGCTGTCCTGCCAAGCGTTTAAACTTTTCAAACGCAGCCGTAAGTTCTTGATTATCAATAGGTTTTAGCAAATAATCAATACTATTTAGTTTGAAAGCTCGAATGGCGTACTCGTCGTAAGCAGTGGTGAAAATGATTGGACAAGAAGGTTGAACTTCTTGAAAAATCTCAAAACTGACACCATCTGAAAGCTGAATATCCGACAAAACCAAGTCGGGTTCTGGATTCCCCCTAAACCAATCTAAGCTTGCACTTACACTATCCAAAATCGCTAAAATATTGGCCGTAGGCTCGATTTGAGCCACCAATTTTTCTAAATTTTTGGCAACCAATGGTTCGTCTTCTATCAAAAGAATATTCATTTTCACTTTCGTTTTTTAATGTGCAATTCTACAAAATCAATTCCGAATTCTGTGTTTTTTCTGCACAAAACGCCTTTTTTCGATAATAAAGAGGAATTTCTCGTAAATTGCGAGCCAAATCTTTTTTTGAGCAGTGAATGAATTGGCAAACGCTATTTTCTAACAAACGACTGGGTTCGTCGAACCGACAAGTGAGTGATTTTGTCCGCAACGACTACATGCGAGATTACGACCGACTGATATTTTCGTCGCAATTTCGTCGTTTACAAAACAAAACGCAGGTTTTTCCGCTTCCGGGGGCTGTTTTTGTGCATAACCGCCTGACTCATAGCTTAGAAGTTGCCTCGGTGGGGCGTTCGCTCGGAAAAGCAATTGGTGAGAAAATTGTTCAAAAATACCATTCCGAACTCAACGACGAAGCCACCGATTTCTACAAATTTGAGCTTTCGGCAGTTGTAATGACGGCTTGTATCGCTCA
>JALOLV010000049.1 GCA_025455785.1 Spirosomataceae bacterium
AAGCGGGATGGTTACAAATTTTAAAGAAGATGGCGATTTTGTGATTTTGAACGGTGCTAAAATGTGGATTTCAAATGCTCCAAAAGCGGATATTGCGGTAGTGTGGGCAAAGAATGAACACGGCCGAATAAAAGGATTAATCGTTGAGCGTGGCATGGAAGGATTCTCGACACCCGAAATCCACAACAAATGGTCACTTCGGGCAAGTTGTACTGGTGAATTAGTTTTTGATAATGTCAAAGTACCCAAAGCCAATATTTTACCTGAAGCTGATGGGTTAAAAGCTCCAATGAGTTGTCTGGATAGTGCAAGATACGGAATCGCTTGGGGAGCAGTCGGTGCGGCAATGGATTGTTATGAATCAGCACGAAAATATAATTCGATAAACCAATTGCCTCTTTTCAATTAATTCAAAAGAAACTGGCTGAGATGCTAACAGAAATCACCAAAGCTCAATTGGTTTGCTGGCGTCTTGGTACATTAAAAAACCAAGGAAAAGCAATTACGGCTCAAATTTCGTTGGCTAAAAGAAATAATGTGGAGATGGCGTTGAATATAGCTCGTGAGGCAAGGCAGATTCATGGCGGAAACGGCATTACCGGCGAGTTTTCAATTATGCGACACCAGATGAATCTCGAATCTGTGATAACTTATGAAGGAACTCACGATATTCATTTACTGATTCTCGGAAATCACATCACTGGTATCCCAGCATTCAAATAAAATCGAAATATGCTAAATTTCTTAAAATTTAGCATATTTAACTCTTCATTTGGAGTTTTTGGTATTCAGAAGGGGTTTTACCAACCACTTCTTTGAACTGCTTATTAAAATTTGAAAGGGTATTAAAACCGCTTTCAAAGCAAATTTGGGCAATACTTTGTTTATCTTGGGTCAATAACTTACAAGCATGGCCAATACGAATCTCGCTCACAAAATCTGAAAAAGTTTTATTGGTCCGATTTTTAAAATACCTACAAAAAGCCGATTCAGTCATATTAACCATTTCGGCAATTTCACCCAAACGAATTTCCTCTTTGAAATGCTTAATTACATACTCATGCACCTTTTGCATTCTTTCTGTTTCAGAAATTTTATGGGTGTTAGTATAGCCCAAACTCGTAATATATTCAAATTCCGAACTTTTTGAGAGAGTATTCAAAATCGTTAATAACTTTAGAATTGCTTCAAAGCCCGAACTACTTGTCAAACCTTTCAGTTCGTTAATTAAATACTGCTTTGTCTCGCCATAGAATTCAAGTCCACGTAAACCGTTTTTCAGAAAATGTTGAATTAGAACCATTTCAGGTTTTTGAAAGAAATCATTTCCCAAAAAGTCTTCGGTAAAATAAACGACAATACCGTGAGCTTTGAGTTCTGAATTATGTTCAAAATAGGGTTTATCACTCCTCCACAAATGAGGTATATTTGGACCAAGAAAAACAGTATCACCTTCTTCAAAATGCTGAATACTATCGCCAATAAATCTCGTACCAGAACCTTCAATTACCGTAAATAATTGATAATGAGGATGAAAATGCCAATTAGGGTCAAAATGCGATTCAATAAGTTCGAGAACGGTGAATGAACTTATACGGTTTTCTATATTTTTTTCTAAAGCAACTCTCATTTGAATTTTAATAAGTAATGCAAAAATAAGCAATAGTCTTATTTTAACACAATAAACCGATACATTGTTTGAGTATTGTCAATATTCAGTCATACAGTAACAAACTAAAGGTAGTAAATTGAAATATTCCTTTATAAAATTGTATTTGAAAATAAATAATTAAACAAAAGTAAATGGCTTACAAAATAGGAATGAACCTACTACTTTGGGGAACAGAAATTGATGAAAATCTTTTTCCGGTTCTTGAAAAAATCAAAGAGATAGGTTTTGATGGGGTCGAAATCCCAATTTTCGATACTTCTCCAGAAAAATGGTATTCGTGGAGACAAAAATTAGATAGTTTAGGGCTTGAACGTGTTGCCGTAACAATTAATGGGTCAGATTTTAACCAAATCAGTCAAGACCCCGCTATGCGAAAAGCAACTCTTGAAAGGAACAAACAAGCAATTGATTGTGCAATGATTTTGGGTTCGGAATTACTTACCGGTCCCTATCATTCTGCGTTAGGAGTGTTTACTGGCCAGCCTGCAACTAAAGACGAACTTTTATGGGCTAAAGAAAATCTATGGGATTTGGCCGAGTATGCAGATAAAATGGGAATCACGTTGGGGTTAGAATACCTCAATCGTTTTGAAAGCTATTTGGTGAGCTGTACTGATGAATTATTAGCTTTGGTAAATGAAATAAATCATCCGGCTTGTAAAATAATGTTCGACACATTCCATGCAAATATTGAAGAGAAAAATCTATCGGATGCTGTAAAAAAATTAGGTGATAAACTCGTTCATGTTCAATTATCAGAAAATGACCGTAGCACACTTGGACAAGGACACAATAACATACCAGAAGTCCTCGAAGCTCTCAAATCAATTAATTACCAAGGAATGTTAAGTATTGAGGCCTTCAGTCCCAAATTGAGTGCGGCCAATATTTGGCGAAAAATGTTTGAATCAGAAGAGCAATTAATAACTGAAAGTTATAAATATTTGAAAAGTTTAGTCGGATAACAACAACCTTAACAATTATAAGTTATGTCAAAAAAAATTAATATTGCCATTGTAGGCTTAGGATTCGGAGCAGAATTTATACCCATTTATCAGCGTCACCCACATACAAATATGTATGCGATTTGTCAGAGAAATGTAGAAAAACTTAATGCGATTGGCGATGCTTTTGGTATTGAAAAAAGATATTCTGATTATGATGAATTGCTAAAAGACCCAGAAGTTGATGCGGTTCATATCAACTCCCCTATTCCCAACCATGCCGAGCAAACATTGAAGGGGCTTTATGCTGGAAAACACGTAGCTTGTACTGTACCAATGGCTACATCTGTTGAAGACTGTATGAAAATTGTTCAAGCATGCAAAGAAACGGGTAAAAAATACATGATGATGGAGACAGTTGTGTATGCTCGTGAATTTTTGTTCGTAAAAGAATTATATGAAAAAGGCGAACTTGGAAAAGTCCAGTTCTTAAAAGCATCGCACCAACAAGATATGGATGGATGGCCCGATTATTGGCCGGGGTTACCCCCGATGCACTACGCAACCCACTGCGTTGGCCCAGTTGCAGGTCTTTTAAAACTAAATGCAGAGTACGTTTCATGTTTTGGTTCGGGTACAATTAGAGAAGAATTAGCACAAATTCATAATTCACCATTTGCTATCGAATCGGCTCATATTAAATTTCAAGACAGCGATTTGAGTGCATACGTTTATCGTTCACTTTTCGATGTAGCTCGACAATATCGTGAGAGTTTCGAGGTCTATGGTTCCAAAAAATCATTTGAGTGGTCATTAATTGAACACGAAGAACACGTCATTCATACCGCAAAATTACCAGAACCAGAGATTCCGCAAAAAGTGACAGTTCCAGATTATGCCCACCTTTTGCCAGAAGAAATCAGAGATTTTACTACCAAAGGTGTTTACGATGTAGCTGATAATACCCACTTGAGTTTTACGCAAGGAGCAGGTCATGGCGGGTCACATCCGCATTTGGCACACGAATTTGTGATGGCATTAATAGAAGACCGTGAGCCATTCCCAAATGCAGCCCAATCAGCAAACTGGACAAGTGTAGGGATTTTGGCTCACGAATCAGCTATGCAAGGCGGAAAAATTATGTATTTACCAGACTATTTTAACATCTAATTCAACAATGAAAAAAATATTAATCATAACCCTAACCCTCGCATTTTCGAGTCTTTATGCACAGAAAGGTAGAAGAATCGAAATATTGTTTTTGGGAGATAACGGTCACCATCGACCCATTGAGCGGATTCCAAGTTTGATGGCGGCTCTTGGGCCAAAAGGTATAAATTTTACTTACACGGATAAATTAGAAGACCTAAATACCAAAACATTGAATAAATACGATGCCTTGATGATTTATGCCAATTGGGACGAAATCAAACCAGAACAAGAAAAAGCACTACTCGACTATGTAGCATCGGGTAAAGGCCTCTTGCCTATCCACTGTGCATCTTATTGTTTTAGAAATTCTGCCGAATATGTGAAATTAGTGGGTGGACAATTCTGGCGTCATCGTATGGATTCGATTCGTACCGAGACGGTTCAGTCAAACCACCCAATCATGCAGGGTCTAAAGCCTTTTACAGCTTATGACGAAACCTATTTGCATAGTCAGCTACAGCCCGATAACAACGTCTTGGCAGTTCGTGAAATTAAGGCCGACCAGTTTAACGACAAACCAAATACCAAAACAGAGCCGTACACTTGGACCCGTACTCATGGAAAAGGTAAGATATTCTACACAGCATACGGTCATGACGAAAGAACATGGAATAAAGAAGGATTTCAAGACTTGATTTACAATGCTATTCTTTGGACAATAAATGATGAAGCATTAACGGCATATAAGGCACGTAATCCAAAACCATTTGAATACCGTGAGGCAAAATTGCCAAACTATGAGCAACGTCCGGGTATTCAGTACCAACAACTACCATTATCACCTGAAGAATCAATGAAGCACATACAAGTGCCAGTCGATTTTAATTTAGAGCTTTTTGCGGCAGAACCCAACGTTATGCACCCAATTGCAATGACTTGGGATGAAAAAGGACGATTATATGTTTTAATAACGAAAGATTATCCAAATGAACGGAAACCAAACGGAGGAAGCGATTATATATTACTTTGTGAGGATACAAATAAAGACGGCAAAGCTGATAAATTCACTCGATTTGCAGAGGGATTGAGTATTCCGACTGGTATGGTTTTCGCAAACGGTGGCTTAATTGTTTCGCAAGCACCTGATATGCTATTTTTGCTGGATACCGATGGCGACGACAAGGCGGATGTCAAAAAAACATTATTTACAGGATTTGGAACGTTTGATACTCATGCGGGTCCTTCAAATCTACATTATGGTTTTGATAACTGGATTTGGGGTTGTGTCGGATATTCGGGTTACAAAGGAAAATTCGGCAATGCTGATTCATTAAAATTTGGCCAAGCGTTCTTTCGTTTCAAGCCAGATGGTAGCCAGATGGAATGGATGACGAGCACCTCAAACAATACATGGGGTTTTGCATTTAATGAAACAAATGATGTTTTTGGTTCAACTGCCAATAACTCTCATGGATGGTACATGGCAATCCCGCATCGTTATTTTAATTCTGCTAATGGAGTCGATAACGGAAGCCGAAGTACTGATACGCACCGAGACATGAAACCAATCACAAGCAAAGTACGGCAAGTTGATGCTTTTGGCGGATTTACAGCGGCAGCTGGTCATAATTTTTACACAGCAAGGGCTTTCCCTAAGAAATATTGGAATAAGATTGCTTTTGTTGCCGAACCTACTGGACACGTTTTGCACCAAAACAACATGGTTAAAAAAGGGACAGACTACGGCGACGTAGAAAGTTTTAATCTAATGGCGGGTGCTGATGAGTGGTTTTCACCAGTTTTTGCCGAAGTTGGTCCAGATGGTGCAGTTTGGGTGGCTGATTGGTATAGTTTTATTATCCAGCATAATCCCACTCCTAAAGGATTCACAAACGGCGATGGTAATGCTTACGAAACAGATTTACGTGATTTTACCCACGGTCGAATTTATCGTGTTTCATACAAAGAAGCACCCGAATACAAGCCAATTGCACTTTCAAAAAATAATGCCAATGAATTGTTAACAAATTTAAAAAATGATAACATGTTTTGGCGAATGAATGCACAACGCCTAATCGTAGAAAGAGGACAAAAAGATGTAGTACCAAGATTAATTGAATACATAAAAGAACAAAGTATTGACCAAGTTGGCAGTAATCCTGCGGCAATTCACTCACTTTGGGCTTTGAAAGGATTAAACGCATTAACAACCGAAATCATCGAGATAGCGTTGAAACACCCATCCGCAGATGTGCGTAAAAATGGTGTTTTGGTGATGGACAATGATGCAAATTCGGTAAGTTTAATTCTCAAAAATAAATTATTGAATGACAGAGAGCCATTAGTCGTTTTGAATTCTCTTTTAGTTTTCTCAAAATCTCCGCTCAATGCCGATGCTGAAAAAGCATTTTTTGACAGAATGGAAAAATCAGACGAGACCAATGACCGCTGGCTACCCGATGCTTTTGCTTGTGTATTAACTGCAAATGGAGGTAAGTTGATGAAAAAACACCTGAATAACCAAATCAAAAAAGCATCAATCACACCTAAAGTATCAAGTACAATGAACCATGACCACCATAACATGGCAGGTAGCTCAGCCCAAAAAACAATTGAACAACCAGCAAATGGTGTAGATTTGGTCATTTCAAATATCAAAGTTGAGCCTTCCAATCCTGCGGTTAGAGAGAGAATTACTTTCACAATTGAAGTTAAAAACCAAGGAAATAAAGATTTAGACTCTGGGATTGTAGTGCCAATTGATGTAAGAATTGATGGAATGGGAATGAAAGTTGAGCAAATCAGTCGCAATCATAAAGAAGGAATCAAATCTGGTGAAACAGTTTCGATAACAAGATTTATGAATGGACCATGGGTAAGTAACTTTGGTTTTTCGACAGATATCGCTGGCGAATACAGCATCAGTGCTTCGCTCGACAAAGATAATTCAATAACAGAAGGGAACGATAAGAATAACTTTAGTAGCAAAAAAGTAACATTTACTCCTCCGCAAAACATGAATGCTTATGTATTAGAGCGGGCATTAAGAAGTTACGCTTCGGTTGCTACAGTTGACTCTTTGGTTTCAATTATTCGTAAATCGCAAGTATTTGATGCTCAAGGGCAATACTCAGTGTATAAAGCGATTTCAGAGGGTTGGAATTATCGCCTAAAAAATGTGGCAGTAAATCCAGCTGATAAAACATATTTATTGGCATTAAATACCAAAGCCAATAACGAAAGATTGACTCGTTTCTTAAAGGCTTGGAATGTGATTGAGGAGAAGAAAGCCGAGGGTGATGTTAAAGTGATTCGTATCAAATCGGTTCGCGAAGCGATGAAATTTGATATTAAAGAATTCACAGTAAAAGCAGGTCAAACGGTTGAAATTATCTTTGAAAACCCCGATGCGATGCAACATAACATTGTATTTGTTCAACCAAAAGCAATTGAAAAAGTTGGCTTAGCCGCAGATAAAATGATGATGGATGAAAAAGGTGCCGAGAAAAACTATGTACCTGCTTTAGCCGAAGTTATCGCTTCAAGCCCGTTGGTTAATCCTGACCAAACGTACCGATTTACATTTAAAGCTCCTTCAACCATCGGAAATTATCCTTATGTTTGTACCTTCCCAGGTCACTGGAGATTGATGAACGGAATGATGAAAGTAGTGAAATAAGTTTGTTTAATAAATTATCTATGCGTCAATCAAGTAGTCTGATTGACGCTTTTTTTATCCAAAAACCAAAAATAAATCTTACAAAACCTCGAAAATTTTCTATATTTATCGTTCATCTTCAAACCATTTCAAAATGAGAAAAATAGTATTTCTACTTCTATTAAGCCTACCCATTTTTGCTCAAAATCAAGATTCAGTTATGATTCGTAGGATTTATAACGAAATCCTTACCAACGGAGAAGCTTATCAAACTCTTAATTACCTTTGTAAAAAAGTGGGTCCAAGATTAAGCGGTTCGGAAGGAGCAAAAAAAGCAGTTGATTATACCAAATCTGTCATGGAAAAATACGGATTCGACCGTGTTTTCTTGCAAGATGTTATGGTGCCTCACTGGGTTCGTGGAGCAAAAGAGCAAGCCTATATCTTGGATGGTT
The DNA here is from genome assembly GCA_025455785.1 of Spirosomataceae bacterium. Taxonomy (GTDB): domain Bacteria; phylum Bacteroidota; class Bacteroidia; order Cytophagales; family Spirosomataceae; genus JALOLV01. The sequence continues at coordinate 7,882 of JALOLV010000049.1, forward strand.
CAAAAAAAATCAATGTTCCAATTGCTGCTCTTGGCGGCTCAGTGGCAACTCCAAAAGATGGTATAAAAGCCGAGATTATTGAGGTGAAGAGTTTTCAGGAATTAAAAAATTTAGGCGTTGAAAAAATAAAGGGTAAAATAGTATTTTTTAATCGCCCAATGGACCCAACCAAAATCAATACCTTTGATGCTTACAGCGGAGCAGTTGAACAACGTGGCCAAGGGGCTTCTCAAGCGGCACAATACGGTGCAATTGGAGCAATTGTACGCTCGATGAATCTCGTCCAAGATGATTTTCCGCATACAGGCGGAATGAGGTATTCAGGTGGTGCCATGATTCCTGCAGCGGCAATTTCAACAAATGGAGCAAATCTATTGAGCGAAATTTTAAAGAAGAACCCAAAGACTCAATTCTATTTCAAACAAAATTGCGAGACCCTTCCTGACGCTCCTTCACATAATGTCATTGGAGAAATTCGAGGAAGTGAAAAACCAGACGAAATAATTGTGGTTGGTGGACACCTCGATTCTTGGGATTTGGCAGAAGGTGCTCACGATGATGGTTCAGGATGTGTGCAATCAATTGAGGTCTTGAGAGCATTAAAGGCTATTGGTTACAAACCTAAACGCACAATTAGAGCCGTTATGTTTATGAATGAAGAAAACGGTTTGCGTGGAGGTACAAAGTATGCAGATTTGGCAAAACAAAACAATGAGAAAAATGTCTATGCTATCGAATCGGATAACGGTGGGTTTACCCCAAGAGGATTTGGGATTGTAGGTACAGAAGAACAAATAAAGAAAATTACTCAATTCAATTATTTGCTTGCTCCGTACGGCTTGGCTGAAATAGGTAAAGGTGGTGGCGGAGCTGATATTGGTCCTTTAGCCAGCACTGGAACAGTCCTTTTAGGCTTTAAACCTGATTCACAACGTTACTTTGATTTTCATCATGCCTCTTCTGATATTTTTGAATCGGTGAATAAAAGAGAACTCGAACTCGGTGCAGCTTCGATGGCAGCAATGGTTTACATTTTAGATAATTTGAAGTAATTCCTCAAAACAATAAATTCCAAAGTATTTTATCGTGAATTTTTCTAAACCCTGACAGCGTTTTAAACGCTGTCAGGGTTATTTTTTTGGAGTAATTCTCTATTGCTTAACCTGCTAAAAACAAAAAGTCCGAAACTTTCATTTCGGACTTTTGAGCCCCCAGTCGGGACGAATCGAAGCGTCGAACCGCAACGACCTAATGATTACAGGCGGGATTCAAAATCTGGGATGCGGAATCTCAGTTGTTATACTCGCTAAAAACAAAAAGTCCGAAACTTTCATTTCGGACTTTTGAGCCCCCAGTCGGGATCGAACCAACGACCTACTGATTACAAGTCAGTTGCTCTACCAGCTGAGCTATGGAGGCATTTCATCAAACTACTTGGGCATTGAGCCCCCAGTCGGGATCGAACCAACGACCTACTGATTACAAGTCAGTTGCTCTACCAGCTGAGCTATGGAGGCTTATCTCTGACCCTTTCGTTTAATGTGGTGCAAAATTACACGTTTTAGAAATTCAACACAAGTCTTGAAAGTAAAAAATTAACAAATAATTTATCTACAAATCACAACTCATTGATTATCAAACAAAAAGACCCTGAAAAAATTCAGAGCCTTTCAAAAAAATTATAAAGATTAATTAGCGGCAGCAATGATTTTTAATTTCTGTTTCAAATCATTAATTTCGCTTTCTGCCGTTTTAATTTTCTTTTCGTATTCATTTCTTACCGAGTCAGCATTTTTTGAACGTGCAAAGAATTCGATATTATTTCGCCAAACAGCAATATCATCTTCAATTGCTTTAATTCGCTTACGTGTATCGCCTTCTTTTTTATCAAGTCCTTTTGAGCCACCCTTATCTCCCTTAAGTGTAACCTCTACTTCATTTTGAAGCATGATTTTCTCTTTTTCAGCCCCTGTTGCACCAGAACTCGCTTTTACATAGGCATTTATAGCATCAACGAAGCGTTTTTGAATATTCTGCATATCTTTTCTTGGAACAAATCCGATACCAGCGTATTCAGACTTGAAAGCAGAAAGTTTACTTAATTCAGCAGTTCCATTTTTAACCGCCGATTCGATTTCGGCACAAAGGGCTTCTTTTTTAGATAAATTTGCCTCGTATTCTTTTTCTACTTCGTTGTTTTTATTGCGTTTACCATCGAAGAAAGCATCACAAGCCTTTTTGAATCTATCAAAAATCTTATCTTTTTGTTTTTCAGGAACATGACCGATTGTCTTCCAAGATTTTTGTAATTCAATTACTCGGTCAGTATTAGCAGGTGAGAAATCACCTGACGATAAAAGTGCTTCAACTTGTTCGCAAAGTGATTCTTTTGTTTTTAAATTATTTTCTCTTTCAGCCTCAAGTTTAACAAAGAATTCTCCTTTTTTTCTGAAGAACGTTTTGAGTAATGCCCAAAAATCACGGCTTATTTCTTTACCTTTTTCTTTTGGCATTGCACCCTTGATGGCGTTCCACTGGTCTTGAATTGCTAAAACTTCTTTGGTTTTGACATTCCATTCACTAATGCTTTCAGTATTGAATTCGGCATAAGGTTTGATGTTTTCAAAAATCCTTGATTTTGCCTCAAATACCTCTTCTTGGAGTTGTGAAGCCTGAGCTGATTGTTCTCGACGTTTGTTATGTATTACATCAAAAGCAACTTTAAGTCTTTGCCACAACTTTTCCTGCTCGTCTCTTGCCGCTGGACCAATATGCTTATACTCTTCAAGGAGTTCATTGGCTTGTTTCAAGGCAGAATTGGTCAATCCACTATCAGAGATTGAACCCGCAATACCTTCAATCTTCTCAACAATTTCTGTCTTAGCAGTTAGATTTTTCTTACGGTCGAGGTCTTTGAGTTCATTTTGGATATGCCTAATACTAAAATATCTATCAATTAAAGCATTATAAGCCGACCACAAAGAGGCGTTATGAGGAGAATTTACATTGCCAACATTTTTCCAGTCTTCTTGAATTTTTTTGAATTGTTGCCAATTATTTTTTGCATCTCCACGTTCCTCAGCCTCGACAACATCACGAAGATTTTGAAGAAGTTGAGTTTTACGCTCAAAGTAAGATTCTTTTTCTTTCTCTAATTTTTGATAAAAGCTGGTTCTTGCATCACGAATTTGTGCGTTCAGTGATTCAAAACGAACTACAAAATTATCGTTTTTATATTCAAAACCTTCGTCATTCCCATTGTCGGCAATGAATTTTTGGAGTGCTTCTGCTTTTTCTTTTGCTTTTAGGTCATCAAAAATTGGTTTGATTTCCTTCATTACATTATCAGCATTACGAATATCTGACAATGTTGCTCCGTCTCTTTTGACTGAATTTACCAATTTTTCAGCTAATTCAACAAAGTCTTTCTTTCCAAAATTGCTATAATCAACCTCTTCATGGGCAACTTCATCCTCGTGGATTTCAATGGCAGAGATTTCGTCAATAGGAGCTTCAACAACTGCTTGCTCAATTTCGGAAACGGATTTATTTTCTTCGAGTACTACTATTTCTGTATCAATTGGAGCAACGACATTAGGAGAAGTAGAGGTAATTTCAGCTACAACTTCATCAATGGCAGGCTCAACTACAGTTGAAACCTCAGTTTCTTTTGTGATTGTTGAATCCACCACCTCTTCTAAATCAGCTTCAATCGAACTTTTGACTTCGGTCATATTTTCTTCGGTTAATGTCTCTTTAATTTGTGCAATAGCTTCAAATTCATCCGTAGTAGTGGGTTCTACGATGGCAAGATTGATTTCGTTTTCAGTTAATTCTAAATCTTTATTAGTCATTTCTAATTGTTAAATATTAGATTTGCAAATGTAATAATTATACGTAAACAAACAGCAAAACGTTGCAAAAATGAATAAAAAAACTGACATCGCTTCACTACGACAAAACTATACACGCAACGAATTGATTGAGGAAAATGTTTTAAAAAATCCGTTCTTACAATTCGATAAGTGGTTTTCTGAAGCAATTAATTCTAAGATTTTAGAGCCAAACGCCATGTGTCTTTCTACCGTGTCTAACGGTAAACCATCATCACGAATTGTACTTTTAAAAGGATTTGATGAAGACGGTTTTGTATTTTATACCAATTACAGAAGCAACAAAGGATTAGAAATTGAACAAAATAATCATGTTGCAATAAATTTCTTTTGGGCTGAATTAGAAAGACAGGTAAGAATCGAGGGTGAAATTGAAAAGGTTTCTGATGAAGAATCCGAAGAGTATTTTCATCAAAGACCAATTGGTAGTCAGATTGGTGCTTGGGTTTCGGAGCAAAGTAGTGTTATTTCAAGCCGAGAGGTACTTGAAAATCGGCAGATTGAACTTGAAGCAAAATACCAAAATGGTATTGTCCCAAAACCTCCTCATTGGGGCGGTTACAGAGTTAGGCCAAATAAAATTGAGTTTTGGCAGGGTCGCCCAAGTAGATTGCACGATAGAATTTTATTTACAAAAACAATTGATGGTTGGAAAATCGAAAGGTTAAGCCCATAATATTTAGAACGAGGCTTTACTCGTTCTAAATGTCAATCATCATAACCATCATTTGCTCTAAAATTCTTCTGATTTTTCGGTCGGCTCCGTCTGAATATCTATTGATAATAAATGTGAACGACATCAATTCACCACTTGAAGCAGTAAAATATCCAGCATAGGCACGTGTATTACTGATTGACCCACTTTTGGCTCTTACATTTCCGTCTGCTTTAGTTCTACGTCCTAAATTCTGCACAGTACCACTTTGTCCAACAACAGGAATTGAATTATAAAAATCATTAAACGAACTATCAAATTTCATTTCGTAAAGAATATCCGTAAGGTTTTTGGAAGTAAGGATACCAGAGGGCGATAGTCCACTACCGTCTTTAATCATAAAACCTTGAAGGTCAATTCCTTTTGCACTCCAAAAAGCCTTGACTGCATTTACCGAAGCATCAAAGCTGGCATCTTTGGCAAATTGATAGCCTAAAGTTTTTATGAAAGCATCGGCATACAAATTAATACTTTGAAAATTGCAGTGCTTTGCAAGCACTGCCAACGAAGGAGAATCATAAATTGAAATATTTACTTTTGGATTCGGATAATAACCCAAGATTTGACGATAATTGGAGAATGGAATTGTTTGATTTTTGACTGAAATACCATTTTCAGAAAGTTTCTTTTGTAGGATATATGCCGCATAAAATGCGGGGTCTGGCAATGAACCTTTTACTCCAAATTCGGTAACACCTTTCGGCACAGTTCCTTGCATCAAAATCTGATTACTTAAAGGAGTGTTGTAAATAATAACATTGTCACCCGACCCAACTTCACCAGTCAAAACTTTATTTATAACGCTTAAATTTGGCAAATCAGTAGAGAATCTGAGAACGGGAGCGTAATCATTGACCATATTGCCGGGTTTAAAATATACCCAATACAAGTTTTCATTGATATTCAACCCATTTACTCCTGCACCATAATAATTACCAATATCTCCCCAAACCCAAGTATCAGCAATTGAGTTTTCGGGGAAAATCGTCCCATCTCCAAGCACATATCCATCAATCTTATT
>JALOLV010000351.1 GCA_025455785.1 Spirosomataceae bacterium
ACAGACGCTTTGGGGGCTTACTTATTCGATAGCCTGACGACGGGCAATTATCGAGTACAGTTTGTATCTCCGGCTGGGACAATTGCATCGAAGCAGAATTTAGGGGGCGATGACACGAAGGATTCAGACATCAACAGCCAAGGTTTGAGTCAATTGATAGCCATCGACACGAGTAAACCAACGAGCGATACATTACGGAACAATCCGAGAGTAGATGCGGGCTTTGTACCAGTGGGTAGCATCGGCGATTATGTGTTTAGTGATAAAGACTTCTCAGGTACTCAAACATCAGGCGATACGCCAATTTCGGGAATAAAAGTGTATTTGCTGGATGCAGCAACTGGAACAAAGCTCGATTCGACGATAACCAACGTAAACGGCCTTTATAAATTTGATAGTTTGTTGAGTGGCAATTATAAAGTTCAGTTTGTTTTACCAAATGGCTCAACGATTGTTCCTAAAGATTCTGGCGGTAATGATGCTCTTGATTCAGACCCAGACCCACTTACAGGTATCACAGATTCGATTACTTTGGATACTTCAAAACCACTAAATGACCCAACCAGAACTATCACAACGGTTGATGCTGGGGTAGTACCAACAACGGTAGATTTGAGCATTAAGAAGATAGCAGTCGGTAATTGTAAAAGAAACATTGGCGATAATATTACATTCAAAGTGGTTGTGAAAAGAGAAGACATCAATTTTGTTGATGTTACGACTACCATCAAAGATAGTTTATCGACCAATCTTCAATTTGTGAGTGCTACGGCTTCGGAAGGTACTTACAGCAATGCTACCAAACTTTGGTCGGGTATAACCCTTGCTAAAGGAGATTCGGCAACATTAGAGATTACTGCAAAAATCGTTAATTCTGGTGGATTCTACGGTGGTTTGGTTTGTAACGAAGCATGGGTACAAACAATGAGTGCCAATGACTCTGATTCGCAGGCAGGTAACAAAATCGAAAGTGAAGATGACTACGACCGAGCTTGCGTGAGTGTTCCGCTTAAACTTTGCAAACAACGCAGCGAAAAAGTAGAACTTACCGCACCTACTGGCACTGTGTACCAGTGGTATAAAGACGGTTCGCCGATTGCGGGTGCAACAAATAGTACTTATCTCGCAACCGAAGCAGGAGAATACACCGTAACGGTTGATGGTAATGCTTGCACGTCGAGTAGTTGTTGCCCGATTTACATTGAGGATTTCTGCGACTGTCCGCCGCAAGTTTGTGTTCCGATTGCGATTCAAAGAAGCAAAACAGGTCCAAGATAAAAACAAAACCTCCAAGCGATTCAAAATCCTTGGAGGTTTTGTTTTTGTATTATTTGCGGATAATTATTTTGAATAATATGAATGTCCCGACCAAAACACTGAAGAAAATCAAAGCAAGTTTTAGATTGTAAATAATCATGGCAATGAGTGCTATGCTCGCAATAATGAGTGCGAGATACGTCGAAGTCGGATAGAAAGGCGTTCTGAAAGGTCGTTGCAAATCAGGCTCGCTTTTACGTAAAATTACTAACGAAACCATCGCTAAAATATACATAACCAAAGCACCAAAAACCGAAAGTGTGATGATTTCGGCCGTCGAATTACTCAAAAGAGCGATGATTCCGATAACCATATTTGCTACAAGTGCATTAGATGGTGTCTGAAATCTCCTATTGATATTACCCAAAAAACGAGGAGCATTGCCCATTTTGCCAAATTCATAAACCGAACGCCCCGAGGCCAAAACCAATCCATGAAAAGAAGCGACCAAACCGCAAGTGCCAATCGCTACCAAAACCTGATAAACCCAACTTTTATCTCCCATAATTTTAGAAAGAGCCATCGGTAGCGGCGAGTCCGATACGCTACCATCGGCTTTATAAACGATTGACTGCCAGCCATCAACTCCAACCGAAACCGTAAAAGTTAATATGCAGAGCAAAACCAAAGTAGCCATTGCCGAGCCAAACCCCCAAGTAATATCTTTTTGTGGATGAATAGATTCTTCGGCTACATTTGCCAAACCTTCGATACCCAGAAAAAACCATATCGCAAATGGTATGCAAGCAAATACACCCGAAAACCCTTTGTCGAGATTGGTTATATCCAAATTACTAAACTTGAAATGGGGAACCGCCACAAAAGCAAATAGAACCAACCCCAAAACGGCAAAAACGGTTATCAAAAGCTCAAAAGTAGCAGCTAATTTAGCTCCGAGAATATTCAAAAACGTAAAGAGTAGATAGGTGAAAATGGCAATTTGTGTAATTGAAAATTGTGGTAAAATACCATTGATATACGAACCAATTCCAACCGCAATGGCTGGCGGAGCAAAGATAAATTCAATATTTTGAGCCATTCCGGCTATAAATCCCCAGTTTTTACCCATAGCTCGATTGGTATAGTCGAATGCCCCTCCTGCTTTCGGAATCGCACAAGCGAGTTCGGCATAGCTCAACGAAAAGCATACATACATCACAATAATTGCCAGCGTAGCCAACGCCATTCCGAGGGTTCCACCTTTTTCGAGACCGAGGTTCCAGCCAAAATACATTCCCGAAATAACATAACCCACGCCAAGCCCCCAAAGCAAAGTGGGGGTAAGTGATTTTTTTAGATTCGACATAATTTTGTAGAACGAGTTTTCAACTCGTTTGGATAGTGTAAATTATGATAAACGAGAAAAAACTCGTTCTACAATTAAAAATTCCATTGCGGCAATACAGCTTGACTGTGCGACTGCTCCATCATTTTCTGCATTTTTACTGCAATATCGGGGTGTTTTGTAGCCAAATCGGTCGTTTCCGATTCGTCTTTCGATAAATCGTATAACTGAATCTTAGCATTCGGATTCTTCTGTAAATCAGTTAAAACGGCCTTCCAATTACCCCAACGCATCGCTTTTTGGCGGCCGTAACTGTAAAACTCCCAATAAAGTTGACGTTCGATTTTAGGTTGCTTTCCCATCAATAAAGGCAGTAGCGAATGCCCATCACTCTCTATTGGTTTCGAGATTTTGCATAATTCACGAAGCGTCGGCATGACATCATAAGCCACCGAGGCTTGATTTATGGTGGTATTAGGCTTGATTTTACCATTCCACTTTACAATCATCGGAACCCTGATTCCGCCTTCATAAACACTACCTTTCCGTCCTCTTAAATTATCAACACTTCTAAAAAAATCGGTCTCTACTCCACCTACGTCGTGAGTGGCACCGTTGTCGGATGTAAAAAAGATAATTGTATTTTGGTCGAGTCCTTCTTTTTTAAGTGTTTCGATGATATCACCTACAAATTCATCCAAAAGACTAATCATTGTTGCATAAGCCGCCCTCGGTCGGTTGTGCGGTGTGTAGCCTTGCTCAGCAAAATACGGTTTTTCTTCAAATTTATAACCAAACTTATCAATCTCATTATCGGGTACTTGTATGGCCAAATGTGGCATCGTTGGCGTAAAATACAAGAAAAAAGGCTTTGATTTGTTGTCTTTTATAAATCGGATTGCTTCATCTCTAATGTGGTATCCAGCATAATCTTGGCCAATTGATTTTTTATAGATTTCAGGACTTCGCTTATCATCATCGCTTAATTTTGGGTGTGAAAGAATCCCCTTATTGCGTAGCGTATCCCATTGCTCATTACGCCA
>JALOLV010000352.1 GCA_025455785.1 Spirosomataceae bacterium
CGGTTACAAAATATTTGGTTCATCGCCCGAAAAACAAATTTATATCAAAGATGGAATGGCCGAAATACACCCGATTGCTGGGACATTTAGGCGGACTGGTGATGACCAAAAAGATGCCGAATTGGCACAGCAACTCCACGCCGACCCCAAAGAATCGGCCGAACACGTTATGCTCGTAGATTTGGCCCGAAATGACCTTTCTCGCAGTTCGGATAGTGTCAAAGTAGATATTTTTAAAGAAGTACAGTTTTACAGCCACGTGATTCACTTAGTTTCTAAGGTGACTGGCCGGATGCACGAAGGAACCAACCCTCTGCAACTCGTAGCCGATACTTTTCCGGCCGGAACCCTCTCAGGCTCGCCAAAACACATGGCAATGAGTCTCATCAACAAAATGGAACCGACCAATCGCAGTATTTATGGTGGAGCCATTGGTTTTATGGATTTTGAGGGGAATTTTAATCATGCTATCGCGATTCGGACATTCTTAAGTAAAAATAATACACTTTTTTATCAGGCGGGTATGGGTGTTGTGGCGAAGTCGGATGTTGAATTAGAATTGAAAGAGATTCACCTCAAATTGGCCGCTCTCCGTAAAGCAATTGAAATGGCTGAAGAGGTGTAAGAATAAATAATCGTGGGTGATATCACCACTGCCCCCTTATGCTTTTGGCTTTCGCACAAGGGGGCGTTTTAAAACTCTTTCTGATGATTCGCCCTTGTGCAGTTATATGAGAAAAAACCGAAGGTGGCGACCGTTGCTCGGTAGAGGGATGTAAAACAACTCCCTGTCGGTTTCCTCAAACTGATTTACCCACTCAATCACATGGTCGGTGTTTATCCGAAAACCATCTTCGAGGTCTGAATGATAATCCTGTGTAATATTTACTATGGTTTCGGCCAAATGCTGCATTGTGTATTATGAAATTTATTATTTACCTCCCAAATGAGAAAACAAGCCCATTGTATTGATTTATACCTATCAATTTGGCGGAGTTTCCTGTTTTTACTAAATCTAAGATTACCTCATTATCTGGATGTTTTTCACCATTATTAATGCCATAGTTTATGAAGCTGTGAGCTATTGCTGGAATTCTGGCATGTAATAATGCATTACTATTTCTTTTAGAACCATGATGTGGAACTTGAAAAAGCCAAAAATCGTTCAAATAACTTTTATAGTGATTCAAAAATGCATCAACTTGATTTGATGTAAGCAAAAACGAATCTGATGTTAGAAGTACATTTGGATAGATAAATGTATCTGGCTTATTTGGGTTATAGTAAAGCTGGGGCGTAAATCTATCAATTACATTATTGGTCTTTATTTCTGGGCCATCTATTGAAAATTTTTGAAGATTGTAAATACTATTCCGAAAGAAGAAAAAGTCTTTGTGTAATTCAATATCCCTAAGCCTCGATAATATTAGTATGCCTTTTAAATTTCTATGCAATAAACATAAAGCTGTTGTATTAAGGTTACTAATATTAATTCCAGTGGCTGTTGCAAATTTTATATTTTCTTTCGCTTTATTAAATAAGGCCTTAACCTGTTTTCCTGATTTTATTTCTTTAACATGACTGACGACACTTTCTAAGAGTTTCTCCTCAGAAAGGCTATCACTAATAGAAAAACGCTCGAAAAATAGTCTTTTTACCTCATCGTAAAATATTCCTTCGTTTGTCCCTATTGATTGCTTATAAAAGATAAAGTCCATTAACTTTATCAAATTGCTTGTATATAAGTACCCTTTTTTAGAGTCTTTTATTTTATATACTTTTGATTTGGGTGTTTTAGTAATTAGGAATTCCGCCCCTGTAAGTTCTTTATCGTCTTTGTCAAAATCAAACTCGAATCTTTGCTCATAGTCAATATCTCCCTCTCTGCTGGTATTATCTGTTTCAGTGTTAGTTGGGTCAGTATTGGGGTCGTTTTCGATTAAGAAAACTTCCGAATCACCTTCAAGATTATCATTAAGCGTTCCCAAAGGGTCAATAGTGAATTTTATAAAAAAATCATTATCAGGGTTAGGACCTGTTGAGCTTTTTCGGTAATATAAGCGTCTTAAAACTAAAAATAACCTTTCGCTGAAAGTAGCAAAAGGCATGACTAATCTCTTTATTTTAATACCTCCTTCAAGTAATTTGCCAATGAATTTGACATGGTCTTCATCAAAATGAGAGATTACTAATAAATCAAGGACATTTTTATCAGTAAAATCAGGTTCTCGATAACATTTAACTACCTCTTCGCCTACACCTTTTGTCCGACTTCCGCAGTCAAATACCATTCTGAATTTTACTTGATTTCGGTGAGTAATTTTACCACTATAAAATAATCCTTGCCCAATTGGGTGGATTGTAAATTCTTGATTAAATGACATAATTATACTTTTACGATTCTTAATTTAGTTTTTCCCAAGCTTCCATTACTAATCTTCTTGAATTACATTAGATGTTGATTACCAATGTTTTCACAATAATACCCTAAGAATATTTTTTCAATTTTTAAAAGTATTCTATTCCCTTTCAATAATGGTAATCTCAAAGCCTTTACAAAATCTTTCTTCTTGAATGTTATTGGCTAAATTAAATGGATTTTTAAAGTCAATTGGCTAAATTAAATGGATTTTTAAAGTCATACGGTTGGTAAATATCAAGTCCACGGTCTAAAATGATTTTCCAGCCGTTATCGGTTTCTATGCTTCGGGCATGGAAACTGGCTGACTGGTCAAATTCAAACGTAAATTCAATTCCACTACCTTCAAAGCTGTCTTTGAGTAGATTTAATTTTTCTTCGCTTTCGGTTTGCTTGAGGTCATCATACTTGGTTGTCAAATGAACACTAATATCATCGCCTTGCGATTTGATTTTTAGAATCACTTGGAGCAATTCCATCAGGTTTTTAACTTGATAAAAATGACGAATGTAAGGGTCGAAAATTTTTATTTGAGTTGCCCCCTTTAGATAGTCACCGAATAGTTTTTCATAACTTATTCCTTTTTCATTTTCAGAAATAACTCGATGTTGCTGTGATAACTTACTTGGTTTTGAAGGTTGGTTTATTACTTGCTCTTCATTAAAATCTTTATTGTTATTGGTAGGGGCTGTTGAGATATTATTTACTGATTTGTATTGCTTCTCTTCGAGCGTATTAATTGCATAAGATTTTTGGGTAGCAGTATCAGTGTAACTAAAACTTACTTCTCCAAATGTTTCATCCATCAATGTAAGTTGATTTTTTACTCTTTTTCTTCCTTCAATCGCAAACTCTAATAATTCCTTAATTTCTTCTTTACTACAAACCATATCAGGGTATATGATTTTGCATAAACCCGAAAAAGTCTTTAGAACACCTGTTCTATCTCTGGTTGTAATTGTTTCAGATAACTCAAAATGCTTGCTATATAGAAGAGAATAGTCTTCTTTGCGTAGTTCTTTTAGTACTTCGGCAATGTAATCAACAATAAACCCATAGCCATCAGTAAATAAGTCATTTCTGAGCTTTTGAACCTCCCAGCCAGGTAAGTAGCAGTGTATCCTGTCTAAGAACGCCGTATCATAATAAGCTTTTGGCAGAGCCTCAAATAAGTTGGAGTGTTTCATCATGTAGGGTACAGAATGAGTAGTATTGCCCACAAACGAAAATGATGCACTTGCTCCATAAGGGGTACTCCCACGGGAAAAAGACTTGTTTGCCATGTAGTTTTTCATGGTATCAACTAAGTTTTTATCAACCCTTTTTGATTCGCCAGCAAATTCATCAAAGGCGACATTATCCCAATAGCCAACTAAGCCAATCTGGCCATTGCTGTTATTGACAAACAATTTAGCCTGCGTTACTTCGCCTCCTGATATTAACATTCCATGAGGCGAAAGCTCCGAATAAATATGGCTTTTACCAGTTCCTTTAGGGCCTAATTCCATTAAATTATAGTTATTTTCGCAGAAGGACACCATCCGTGTGAGCTGCAAAAGTTTACTTCTAAAATTTAATTGTTCGGGATTTAAGCCTATACTCTGTATCAATAAGTCAATCCACTCATCTTTACTAAACTCTTTTCTGATTGACTTATATTCTTGAATATCAATTTGAGAAATCTGAATAGGTTTTAACGATTCAATAATCCATGGTGAATTTTTAAGGTCTTCATTCATCAAATATGAAATATTGATGATGCACCAAACACCAGATGTAAGTAGTTTTTTGTTATTGACAACAATTTCAGAACTTACCAAGACGCCTTTCAATCCCAAGTTTGTGAACTCGGCTTCGTAGGTTCCTTTTCTATCATTGAGCTTAACTGATACCTTATCAATGATTCTGTGTTGACCATTTTCTTTTATGATTGATTTGACAACTTCGGCTTCTTCTCGATGCACAAAGTGTTTCTTTAGAATATCTTTTACTTTGACTACTCCTTGTGAAACTATTTCTTCATCAAAAGAGGCACAGTGCTGCCCCAAAAGATATTCAAGGACGTAGGTTGGCACTACGGCATTACCTTTTACAAGTTTGGTAAGGTCTTTTCTGACAACCTTTCCTTCAAAGTTTTTTAATATTTTCTCTGTCAAACTCATTTTAAGTAGTCGTTAGTAATTAGTCATTAGCCAACAGATTGGTTATCAGCGACTTACATCCCAATCAAGTGTCGATTAACTCTTAATCATTACTTAGAAATCGTCTTTTTCCATTAATGCACTAATCGTAATCAAATCGCTATTCAAAAGCGGGTTTAGGCGTGTTTTATCATTTTTATCATAGAATTTTAAATAACAAAAACTTGCCTTTGACCCCTCAGAATTTAAAGATAAAATGGCATCAAAGAGCCTATCTTTCGGATTATTCGAGGTCGAATTTAATACCACAACGACTTCGTTAGAAAGTAACTGATTGCCAATATCACTATATAAAGCAGCTACCACTTCCAAACTTTTATGCTCGTTTGAAACTGGAATATCTTGCAGTAGGGTAATTTTTAAAGTTCCGGAGAGTATCTTATTATTGTTATCTACTCGCCTGAATGTTACCGACTGTGCAATTTCTTTTTTGTGTTTGTAAAACTTAATTACAGGCACTAAAACCTCTTGCATACTGGCTCCGCCATGCACAAACTGAACGCCAATGTTGCCTTGTTTGCGGTATCGGTTAATGGCACGAGGTATAGTTACTGACCAATCACTATCTATTGAGGTCGTGTTTCGTAATGGAAATGTATAACCATTGGCTTTGTTTTCAGCATTTTCGGAAATAACAAACCGAGAGCTTTCTATGGTATAACCATTCGGCTTTGGCAAAACCTCACGGCTATTTTCTGAAAGTTCGGTATGATTATACAAAAAACCGTGGTCGGCAGTGATAGTAAGGTAAGAAATCCCCAACTCGCCTGTTAGGTTTCTGACCAACCATTTAATCTCGTCTAAAGCCTTTTGGGTTGCTTCAAATGAGGCATGTTCTGTTCGTTTTTTATCACCAATGGCATCTATCCAATCATGAAAAATATAAGTTAATTTATGCTCCCTGAAAAAAGCTCGTTTGGCTTCTTTACTCATTTTTTTAATTTCGGCGTAGCCAATAGTAGTGGCAGTTTCTTCTGCCATTTGCAAAATTACCTCTCTGTTTGAATGATACGTGGGTTTTTCGTTTATCTTAAATACTGCATCAGTATCGCCCTTTTCTACCGTAATTTTATGATGAGGCAAAAGGTTTGTCATACCCAAGTTGGTATAAGACGGCACCGAAGCCAAGTAAGGCTCAATAGAAAGGTTATTTTTATTATCAATCAATAAATCTTCAAAGAGTTCGCAACCCAATTCATACCGTAGGGCATCGGATATAATAACAACCATTTTGCGGTCGAAATGCCGTATGTTTTTTTCGTAGAAATTGAATTGCTTTTCAATATTTAATTCATGAAAATTGAAGTTGTGTTCGGCCAAAATCTTCTGCCATTCTACATTCAAATCTATCAAAAAACGGTCATAGCGGCTATGCAGCGTATTGGCAACAGCATGTGCTATTGTTTCTAAATCAAAGAGTGAATCGTGTAGTTCTTGGAATGATAAATAAGCCTTTCTATAATACAAATCTACTTTGTATAACTCGGTCTTATAGATTTCTACGAACTTCTCAACTGTATCGAACCTAAACGAACGATAAGTATTTAGAGCCACGAAAAAGTTGGCTGTGGTGCAGAAACTCAAAATGTAATAAACTATTCTTATCGAAACGCTCATCTGTTGAGCGTAGCCATCGAGCCGTATCTTCTTGAATTTTCTCGGCATTTATCTCAATACATTGGTACATTTCTGATAACATATTCTGCTGCATTTCTGCCGAATAATATCCGTATTCTTGACTTACACCATACCAATCCATGATTTTTCGGGTGCTGATTCCACTGCCTAACTCTTCATCCACTGCCTAACTCTTCAAAAATATTTTCAATAAGTTGTTTTTGCTGTGAGTCTTTTGCTGCTTCTTGAAAAAATAAACTGATGCGATTCTGTGCCGAAACCTGACTAAGCCTCAATGGGGCGTAAGTGTCGTTTTTGCTGATTTGGTTTATGTAAATTGCCAACACATTGTACTTAATAATACTGGTTACTTCTCTGGCTACATCGACCGATAACTCGGTAAATTTACCATCAACAAGAGCATTTAGCCAACCTAAAAAGTGGGTGTCTAACTCCAAATCTTTCAAGGTTTTATTGGCTTTTTGTAGGTTTCTGTCGTCTGAAGCATACGATAACCACCTAACAATACAAGTGTTTTTATCTGCCACTGTATTAAAATCTAAGGCAAGCGAAATAAGCCCTTGTTTGAGGTTATTTTCAGTAAAATTATCGGTATCAAGTACTTTGGCTAATTTTCGTTGATTGGTTTTGGTTTTGAGAACCTGAATATATTTTCTGACTAAACTTTGGTATTGTATCGGTATCGTAAACTCTGCCATAAACTCCGAAACATCGTCTAAGCGAAGTTCGGGATTAGCTACCAAAATATCGAGCAAAGGGTATTTCTTTAATGAGGCGTCGGCTGGGTGTGCGAATGGATGGTATAAGAATACGAACTCGTTTTGCCATTCAAATTCGAGTTTGTATTTGACCTCAAAATAGTTTTTGTTTACTTCTACCCAACGGATGCCCACTTCGGCAAATGCCGATTCATTGTCGGCGTATGTGCCGTCAGCATCAAAGAATAAAACTATCTTCTTCTTTTCTCTTTCTATTAGCTGCTTTACTTTGTTTACAATATCCATATTCATTTACATAAAATATGCTCTTACTCGCACCAACCTAATTTTCAATAACATTCTCTTCAAATAATTCATGTAGCTTCTCTTGTAAAAGTTTTTTGTCAGGCAATTGGGTTCTAAACTCTGCCACCATTGTAGGTGATAAACTTCTACTAAGGGCATATTCAACAACTTCGTTGTCTTTATCTTTACACAATAAAACTCCTATACTTGGTTTTTCATTAGCTTTTTTCGCATTGCGGTCTAACGCTTCCAAATAAAAATTTAACTGTCCTAAGTGTTCGGGCTTAAATTTATCGGCTTTTAATTCAAAGGCCACTAAACATTGAAGCCCTCTATGATAAAATAATAAATCAATATAAAAATCACTTTGCCCAACTTGTAGTTTATACTCTTCCTCTACAAACAAAAAGTCTTTTCCTAATTCAAGTATAAACTTCTTTATTTGTTTTATGAGCCCTTTTTGTAATTCATTTTCGTTATGCAGGTCGGGTAGATTCAGAAATTCAAATACATAGCTATCTTTAAAAGTGTTTGTTAGCTCGGATGTACTCTCTTTAATAGCATTTGAAAGTAGTGCATTGCCAAGCATTGTTCGCTCAAAAAGACTGGCAGATATTTGCCTGTCGAGTTCTCTAAAGCTATAATTTTCTTGTTTACTAATTTTAAGATAAAATTCTCGTTCTTCGGCAGTTTTACACCTCGAAATGATTGCCAAATTATGTGACCAACTAATTTCTCTCAACACTGTTGAGAGTTTTGGGTAATCTTTGTATAGCTCATAAAATTTTTTCATTCGCCATATATTCTTATCAGAAAAGCCTTTTATTTCAGGCTCTTTCTCTTTTATATATTTGGCTAATTCTATCACAACAGATTCACCCCATTCAGCCTTTGCAAGCTTTTTGCTGACATATTCCCCTATATTCCAGTACAGATTAATCATCTCGGCATTTACTACTCTGAATGCATTGGTTCTCGACTGTTTAATGAGCTGAATTATATCTTTAAAACCTTCTTCTATCAACATTGCCATAATTGTTATGATTAGCTTACATACTCTTAAATCTTCGCCACTGCTCCTGCAAACTTTGCGTAGTTGGTATCTACGCCGTCGTCTAAATCGAACTCAATTTGCTGTACTGCCAGTGCCTTGAGGGTTTCGTTGTAGTCTCGGCATTCTATCTCCCAGTTTCTGAGCATTTCGAGGCGGCGTAGCTCGGCTTTGTTTAGGGTGCTTTCGGTGGCTACCAAATTGCCGATTTCTTCTTTGATATGCTCTTGGTGGGCGTGCAGATAGCTCCGCTGGATTTTCTGAATCGTGTATTTATCCATGCGGTGCATATAAACCAATACCTTAAAGGCCGATTTCTCGGGCTTTTGTGGGTTTGAGCAAAACAGCCAATAAATTGGTTTTTTCTTGTACATGCTCGTATG
>JALOLV010000353.1 GCA_025455785.1 Spirosomataceae bacterium
CGTTCGGGCTTTGCCGAAATCGTAAAGCATTGCTTGATTCAAGACGCCGATAAATGGAATGAGATAAAAGGCAATGATTTAGAAGAGCAAAACTTGGATGATTTGATTGCTCATTCGGTCGAAATCAAGAAAAAAGTGGTTGAACAAGACCCAACCGAAAAAGGATTACGCAAGATTCTGAATTTCGGTCATACGCTCGGTCATGCCATCGAAACTTACTTTTTAGACAAAGGCAAAGACCGATTATTGCACGGCGAAGCCATTGCGGCAGGTATGATTTGCGAAAGTTTTATTGCTTTTGAAAGAAAATTGATTGACGAAAAAACATTATTGCAAATCGAAGAGTTTATATTTTCGATTTATGGCAAAGCCGCTATCAAAGCCGAAGACATTGAGGTCATCATCAAACTGACCCAACAAGACAAAAAGAACAAAGGTAAAGAGATAAGGTTCTCGATTATTGATAGAATTGGCAGTTGTATTTATGATGTAGTGGTTTCGGGAAAAGAAATGAAAAAAGCCTTAGAATATTACATCGGATAGCTTGCTTTTTTCGATTTCGCAAATTATTTTTGATAGAAGTAACCATAGAAATAGGCTGATGCAAGCAATTGATTTACAGACAAGTAATGACCGATTTTTGATAAGTATCGATAAGAAATATATTGATAAAGAGTTCTTATTAGATATCATTGATAAAATCCGGATTGAGTATTTAGCCCACAAGGTGGATTTTGATGAAAGTATCGAAGATTTAGGAGAAGAAATAAAAAGTAATTGGTGGGAACAAAATAAAAGTCGCCTTTTGAACCGAAAATAATGAAGCCAGTAGTTATTGATACCAATATATTATTTGCTTCATTACGTTCGAAGAGTTCTAAGATTCGAGAAATATTCGATAATCCTGAATACCGATTTTATACGCCTAATTTCTTGGTTGTAGAGATTTTCAGACACAAAGAAAGAATTTTGCAAAAATCTAAAGCAGATGACGAAGAAGTTTACGAGTTTTTGAACAAAATTCTGCATAAAATAAATTTTGTAAGTGAAGAGCATATTTCAATTGAAAATCTAATTTACGCACATAGGTTGTGTGATGGAATTGACGAAAAAGATACACCTTTTGTAGCTTTGACTATTGAATTAAATGGGGTTTTGTGGTCGAGAGATAATGTTTTAAAGAGTGGATTAATCAAAAAAGGATTTGATACTTTTTTTGAAGAATCCTAAGAAATTAAGTTTACAAGCAACTGATTATCAAATCTTTCCGTATATATAGTAGAATTTTCAAATCCTATAAATCAAAGCGTATGAGAAAGTTACTTTTATTTGCTTTTTTACTTATCATTAGTTTGTCAGGCTGCAATACCCTTCGGTTGATGGTAGATAATGATTACAGTTACGAAACCGATTTTACGAAGTACAAATCCTACAATTTCTTGAATTGCGAAATCGATACATCATTTGTCTGTACCGAGATTCAAGACGCTATTCGTCGCCAAATGAAAGCACGTGGCTACAAAATGACCGAAACTGACCCCGGTCTTTTGGTGAGTTACAGTATTATTCGTGACCGAGTAGATTACAAAGGTTATTTTCAGCCCTCGCTCGACCGCTGGGTCAATCGGTTTGACTTAGAAGATACTTACAAAACCCAACAGTTCCATTTTGGTGGTGGAATGATTCTGGTGTCTTTGCTCGATGCCGAAAGTAGCCGACTCATCTGGCGTGGTTATGCTTCGGGGGTTTTTAATAAAAAAATTAATAAACCCGTCAATTATTACCGTAGCGTCGTCCGAACGATATTCGACCAGTATCCTCTTTTTGCTGCTGGCGAAAAACCTCACAAAATAGAAGACATTTAAGTCTCAAGATAAAAAGTCCTGCTTTAATGTTGAATACCCAAAATATGTAGTTTCGAGCCATCTTCGTAACTACATGTTTGTTGGTTATATATGTTTTGTAAACTTAGAAAACTAAATCAAGCCATCTTCTATGAAATCAATCACGGCAATTGCAGGTTTATTGATTACTTTGTCGAGTTGCACAAGGGTTTTTGTCGATAACGATTATCGGTATTCTAATCATTTTAAAGAATACAAAAATTATGCTTTTGTAGATTGCCAACGAGATACCAACTTGTTGTGCGAGGATATTCAGCAAGCAATCGAATACCAAATGCGTGCGAGAGGTTATAAATTTAATGCCCAGAAACCCAATGTCTATGTAAATTACGCCATTTATTACGACAAATTGAGATATAAGGGCTATGACCAACCTTCGCTGCTTAATTGGATTGCGACCGAAGACGACCGGTCGGCATATAAGCCAGTAAACCATCATCTGGGCGAAGGCACGCTCATGATTTCTATCATCGAAGCCGAAACCAGCGAGGTGGTTTGGCGTGGCTATGCAACAGGTATTTTTAACCGAAATTCGTCGAAAAAAAACTATTTCAAAAATATAGTTCGGACAATCTACGACCAATATCCGTTGATGGCTTCGGGAAAGCGTTTCAAAAAATTACCCGAAGAGTCTTGAACTCAAACAACCAAATAATCAATTTTATTCAAAATTTTAGTTGGTTTTACGTTTACTTTTCCACCAAAAGTGATAACTTTATACAATCTATTGAGTAGAAAATATAAAAGATTATCATTTTATGCACACTTACTTAAAAGAACTCCAAAAAGGATTTAACCAAAATACCGAGAGCGTTCAGAAATTTGCCTCTGAAATTGACGCCAAAGAGGTATTTTTTAGACCTTACGATAAAGTCAATCATTTTATTTGGAATCTCGGACATATAACGTTTGTTCGCAATACGCTTATCAAATTGCTTGATGCCAACCCTTCGCTTGAGCTTTTTGATAACGAAAGAGAATTATTCATGCCGGGCAAAGGTCTCATGCCCAATGATGCTTACCCTGCTTTGGAATTGATATTAGAGCATTTTGTAAAAAGAGGAGAGAAGATAAACCAATTGCTCGAAGTGGTTTCGGATGAGCAACTATACAAAGAAAGTTGGCTCAAAATGGGCAACGAACCACGTACCAACCAAAACCACGTTTTCTTTTTCTATAACCACGAAATCGAACACCTCGGAGAGTTGAAATTGCTCAAAAATTTAGCGGTCAGGATTCGTAAACCCAAAAAAATAGTGAAGTTTACTCTAATAAAAAATCCGCCCTCGAAAATCAAAGACGGATTGTACAACTAACCTTCAATAATATCAGATATACTGATTTATAATCATTTCGTAGTATTCCTGCTTTCCACTGATTTGTGCAGGCTCACCTACTTCTTTAGCGATATTGCTAAGGTCTTCGAGAGTTAATTCTCCACGCTCAAATTTAGCTCCATTACCGCTGTCGAATGACGCATAACGCTCATCACGGAGTTTTTTGTACGGAGATTTTGTCAGGATGTCGTTGGCAACCAATAACGCTCTTGCAAAGGCATCCATACCACCGATATGAGCAATGAAAATATCTTCTAAATCGGTTGAATTACGGCGAGTTTTTGCATCGAAGTTGATACCCCCTGTCGAGAATCCGCCTGCTTCAAGGATAACCAACATCGCTTCTGTCAATTCGTACAAATCAACTGGGAATTGGTCGGTATCCCATCCGTTTTG
>JALOLV010000354.1 GCA_025455785.1 Spirosomataceae bacterium
TTACGGTTGAGTTACGCTCTACAACCATCAGTCCGTCGGTTACCGAATCGCTTCGGGAAGAAGTAAAACTGACTGATTTCTTTAAAGGTTATTCACCCAGAATATTATTGGTTGATGACAACGCCGTTAATCGAAAAGTAGCTTCTGAGATTCTCCAAAAGGCTGGTTGTGAGGTAACTACGGCCGACAGTGGCATGAAGGCCATTGAGGTTGTAGGAAGTTTAACCCCTCCCCAACCCTCCCCCAATAGGGAGGGCGTTTCGGCTGGTTTTGATGTGATTTTAATGGATATTCAGATGCCCGAAATGGATGGAGTCGAAACCACAAAACGTCTCAGAGAGCAGTTTGGAGAGACTTTGCCAACCGTAATTGCGATGACGGCGTACTCGATGCAACACGACCGTGAACGCTTCTTGGCGGCCGGAATGGACGATTATATCCCGAAACCGATTCGGGCCAATGTGCTGATTCAGAAAGTTGATGAAATTGTAAAGAAAGGAAAAGAAGAAAAGGCAGTAAGAAAGGCAGAAGAAGAGAAAAAAGAAATTGAATCAATAAATATTAGTTCTGAAAATCCAAAATCCGAAATCCAAAATCCGAATTTCGATTACGTGATTCCGAGCGATATTCCGATGATTGATACCGAGATTGTCAACCAGCTCAAAGAAATGGTTGGCGAAGAACTTTTGATGAGCGTTTTTGAGGATTTTGAACGAGAAGCAATAGAGCAAATCGAAAATACAAAACAAGCATACCCCGACAATGTGAAGACAATTCAAGCCGAGTTGCACACGCTAAAAGGTAATTCGGGAACGATTGGACTGATGCGTATCCACGAGATTGTAAAAGAAATAGAAGTGCCTTCAAAAACGGGAGATTTGACCAATTTTGAACCTAAAATGGCGATTTTGGAGAAAGAATTTGCCGATTTCAGAGAGGTTTTGAAGAATGGGAAGTTTTAGGAATCGAAGGAATATTTTGCGTATTTTGTAAAAATTATTACTGAATCAAAAATGAAACAACAAGTTCCAGTAGCCGTTGCAGAGACTTTAGAAAAGATTTCTAAAGAAGTAAAAAGATTTAATGAAACTTCAGAAATCAAAATAGTTGCGAAAACAGGAGATAATTTTATTCTTAAAATTTATCCTAAAGACATTGAAGATTTATTCTTTGTGATTGTAAATGCCTCCAACAATGGTATCAGTGATAGGTATTTATATTCTATTAGAATTAACAGAAAAAGTTTTAACAATATTAGAATTATTTCATTGTCACGTGAAATTTATAGAAAGATTTTTAAGTACTCAACAGAGATAGATGGAGATTATAGTGGACAAATACTCAGTACAACACTATATTCAATATTTAAAGATTATTTAGCCACAATTGATAAATCATTTAACCTATTAGCAACCACCAATGTTGACTTTTCAAAACTTTTCAATATTGAAGAAGAAGACCCAGAAATCCACCCTTCTGAATCTCAAATTTCAGAAATCGAGGCAACGGCTTTGCCTTACAGTCTCAAACAGCTTTCGGTAAAAGATTTTCAAGGTATCAAAGAAACGGGTATTGAGGGTATTCCTATTGATTCGCAATGGATATTTTTGGTTGGTGAGAATGGCTTTGGTAAAACCACCGTTCTTCAATCTATTTTTTTGGGTCTCAATGGCCCTTTTGATGGCAATACTCCACTCTTAGAAGACCGCAAAAGTAGTATTCAGGTAGAATACAAAAATGGTGAAAACGAAAACTGTATAAATAGTATCAGAGATAATAAATCGCCGTTGGTACATTTGGCTGCCTACGGGCCAGGCAGGCTAAATTTACAGGGTGTCAATAGCGAAAATGCCGAAGCTCGCAACAATTCGGTTTCTTACAACTTATTCAATTCTGATGGTTTTTTATTTAATATCAATGCCGAACTCGTAAGATGGGGCTTAAAAAAAGATAAAAGATTTGGGCTGGTAAAAAGGGCAATTTGTACGCTTATTCCCAATATAGCTGACGTAAAACTGAATGAACAAACGGACCAAATTGAGTATATCGAACAAGAAATCAATATTGATGGTGCTAAGTCTTCGAAGTATCAACCTCTTACATTTCAGAAATTAGCTTCGGGTTTCAAGAGTGTTATTGCTTTGGCTGGAGATATGATTATACGATTGTCGAAGCACCAACCCGAAATCCACGACCCATCCGAACTCAAAGGAATTGTTATTATTGATGAATTAGATTTGCATTTACATCCCAAACTCCAGAAACAGTTAGTAGGTCAATTCTCAAAGGTTTTTCCTAAAGTGCAATTCATTGTCTCTACCCACAGCCCAATTCCGCTGTTGGGTGCAGCAGCAAACTCTGTTATTTTGAAAGTTACACGTTCACAATCAGAAGGAATACAAATAGAAAAAGTCAATGTTAACCTCCGAAACCTAACTCCAAATTTGGTTTTGACATCGGGTATTTTCGACATGGAGGATTTCACCTCAGTCCAAAACGAAGACATCAGTGAAGTACGAACAGAGGATAGCTTTGCCGAAATGGAGAAAAATGATACAATAACAAGGTATTTGGATGAATTTGAGAAAAGTAATGCTCAATTTCCTGACGAATTATTTGCACCTAAATCCAAAAAATAATCCATCACTTCAAAATGATTAGTGTAAAAAAAGACTTTAATTCTCCTCCAGCAAAGTTGGTTAATTCAAGACGTGATGAATTAATCAAAGATGCTATTATCAATAAAAATAAACACGAATTTAAGAGTTCAGTCTATCGCCAAACTACCATCGAAGCCTTAGAGGTACTATTCAATCATAAATGTGCCTATTGTGAGTCCGATACCTCGGCGGGTGCCCCATTTCAAGTAGAGCATTTTCGCCCAAAGGCAAAAGTAGAAGGTGCGACTAATCACAATGGTTATTATTGGTTAGCTTACGAATGGAGCAATCTCACGCTTGGATGTAGTAGATGTAATAATGCAAAAAAGAATCATTTTCCGATAAATGGTACAAGAATCTCGCAGCCGCAAATAGATGCTGCCACGGGTTTACCTACTGCTCAATACTTAAACGTTGATTCTGCTGAATTTTTAAACGAGCAATCTATTTTATTGAATCCAGAAGTAGATACAGTAGAAAATCACATATACTTTTTGCCAAATGGCAGAATTGAAGGTTTGGATGAGCGAGGAGTAAAAACCATCGAATTATTGAAACTCAACCGAACAAGATTAGTTTTTTGGCGGAAAAAAGTGTTGGATGATTTTTTGAACGAAATAAGAGATGTTCTGGAAGACTTAGCCGCTCAAAAAATAGGAACCGATGAAGGTCGCTATGCCATAAAGCAGATTTTGAAAAGAGTAGCATCAAGGCAACATCCAAGCCAACCATATTCAAGATTTGGGTATTTTATATTCAACAAATTTGAGATTTTTATTGGAAACCAGTTAGATACCAAACAAAAAGACGCAATGCTGAAGTTTTTCAAATTATTTATGGATGGTGAGTTATAACTTAAATCTTAATCAGTTTTTCTTGCATTTTACCAAGAAAACCATCAAAAAAATGCAACTTCATACCGTTTCCAAAGTCTAAATGAGTACTTTTGTAATTATTTTTTGGAAGATTGGTAAT
>JALOLV010000355.1 GCA_025455785.1 Spirosomataceae bacterium
CCGATATTCAAACTTTGAGAAACGAATGGCAAAATGGCGTCCGCAAGATGTTTTTCAGACGTTCATGAATTCGTTTACCGAAATGATTGACCCGCACACCAACTACATGGCTCCGAGTACTGCGGCACAGTTTAATATCGAAATGGCACAGTCGCTCGAAGGCATCGGGGCATCGCTTCGTAACGAAGGCGATTACGTAATGATTGCCGAGGTGATTCCGGGTGGACCGTTGTTTAGAAGTGGTCAGGCCAATAAAATGGATAAAATCATAGCCGTTGCTCAAGGCGATGATGGTAAATGGCAAGATATTGTAGGCTGGCTCACTGACGATGCCGTGAAGTTGATTCGTGGTAAAAAGGAAACAGTTGTGCGTATCAGAATTTTACCTGCTGATGCACCAGTTGGTTCGCAACCAAAAGAAATCCGATTGGTTCGTGAAAAAATCAAACTCGAAGAGGCTGTCGTAAAAGGCGAAGTTGTGCCATTCAGACACGGCGGAAAAGACTACAAAATTGGTGTTTTAGATATTCCGATGTTTTATCGTGATTTTGAAGATGCTCGCCGTGGTGGAGATTTTCAGAGTACAACCCGCGATGCTAAACGCTTTATTGATGATTTCAAAACAAAAGGTATCGATGGTATCGTGATTGATTTGCGTAACAATGGTGGTGGCTCGTTGACCGAGGCGATTCAATTGACAGGACTGTTTATCAGTCGAGGACCAGTTGTTCAGCGTCGCGATAACACAGGTGCGGTTGAGGTAGAGTCTGATACCGATTCAGATATTACATACAACGGACCATTGGTAATTCTGCAAAACCGTTTTAGTGCTTCGGCTTCTGAGATTTTTGCGGGGGCTATCCAAGACTATAAACGTGGAGTTGTTGTAGGAGAACAGTCGTTCGGAAAAGGGACGGTTCAGCAATTGCTTGACCTCGACCAATTTTTTATGTCGGGACGTTCGGCATCAAACGGACGTGGTGGGGTAAAAGTTGGCTCTGATTCGGATGAGAAAAAAGGACAGTTGAAACTTACAACCGAGAAATTCTACCGTGTGACGGGCAATAGTACACAACGACGTGGTGTAATTGCCGATATTGATTTACCTTCACCATTTGCACCAGAAGAACTTGGCGAAAGTTCACAACCAACAGCCTTGCCATTCGACCAAGTAAAATCGTCGAGTTTTGAGCGTGTTAATAATATTAATGATAGAGTTTTGGGCAAACTTCGTGAAAAATACCAAGGTCGCCTGAAATCAGACGCTGAGTTGAGCCAACTAACGGCTGATTTGGATGAATACCGCAAAATCAAAGATATTACGGTAGTATCTCTCAACGAAGAAAAACGCAAAAAAGAACGTGACGAGGCCGAAAAACGCCGCAAGTCAATCAATAAATTGAGTAATACCGAAAAAGACGGCAAAGATAAGGATTTGATATTGACAGAAAGTAAAAGAATTCTGTGTGACTTGATAACGGTCAAGTAATCTGAAAGGATTTCTAAAGATTTTAGCCGAATGTGACAACATTCGGCTATTTTTGTTTTACTTGTAAAATTGCCAATTACGATGTTTGAATCGGATGCCCAAACTTTTTTATTAGGATTTTCGCTTTCCAATCGTTTTATAAGTGTTTAAAAGAGAAAATAGTTAATAGAGATTTATAGTAATCTGATTACCAGTATTATATTGACGCTTAACATAAACTAATCTATATCTTGCACATTATCAACTCTTCCTAAATCCTTTTCCTCGTAGGAGTAGGATTTTTAGCACCGAGAGAGGTTGGGGATAAGTCAAAAACAATTTATATTTCTACAAACTTTTGTAAGTTATACTACCAAAAAATAATTTTTTAAATAATCCAACATTTTATCTGAAAATATTGTTTTGTATTATAAAGGTATTTTTTGTAATTTTACAAAGATTTGGTACAAGGTTTGTATAAGAATAAATTGAGTATTTTCTGAAGTATCAAACTTTAAACGTGCATCTAACCAAAATGAGAAGATTGAATTCGTACATGGTTGTTCAATGGGTTATATTTTTGCCATTGATTTTGCCATTAGGTATTGTCGCAGGAGCGATTGAAGGCGTAAAACGTATTTTTGAGCAGGTATCAGCAGACATCTACGAGCCTCGTGGAGAATTGCTAACGCCTGAAAATTAAGTTATTGTTCAGAGCAAATATCAAAAAATAGGGTTTCGATACTACTACCGAAACCCTAATATTATTTTCTGTAATCTCTAAACTTCATTTTTTATCTTTTTTTCCGAAAAGTGAAAAATGAACATAACGTTTAGGGTGGCTCTTCAAATCTTCTAATAATTTAGCGGCATTGGCAGCCGTACGGTCGAGATTCGTATATAAAGAATCGTCTTTGGCTAACTTACCCATCGTTCCTTTTCCAGAATTAATTTCTTTCAATATTCCTTGTAAACCTGCTACCGAAGCATTTAATTGGGCAACGGTCTGTCCGAGTTGAATTGCATTGAGCGAATCGGCAAATGTATTGGTTTTTTGCAAAATCGGTTTAATTTGGGCGTCCATGCTTGTCGTAAGGTCATTGAGTTTTAGGGTCAATGTGCTGGCATTTGCCGTAATAGCCGCAATATTTTTAGCGTTTGATGCCAATAATCCATTTACGCCAGTGGTTGTCTGATTGGCACTTGCTAAAACAGTTTTTAGTGCCTGTCCAGTTTGGTCGAATTGCTTGACGATTTTGGTCAGATTCACCATCAAACTATCAGCGTTTCTGAGCGTTGGGTCGAGTTTATTAGTGATAGATGTCACCATACCTTCGGCAACATCTGGCTGGAGGGTAGCTTCATCACCGATTGTAGTTCCTTTATTAATCAGTAATTTTATCATTTTTCCGCCTAATAATCCATTATCGGTCATTAAAGCGATGGTTTTATCAGTCATATTGATTTTACGATTTACCGCCAGCGTAACCTTCACTTGGGCTTTTTCTTGGTCAACATCAATTGCCATTACACGCCCAACTGTAACGCCATTAAATACAACAGGATTTGAGGTTTGGAGACCTTCGACATCGGTGTAGTAAACGTAATATTCGTTTTCGGTACGGAAAATATCAAGTCCTTTCAAGAAATTGAATCCCAAATATAAAATGGTCAATGAAAGAATTCCCAATAAACCTACTTTTGCTTCTTTTGACATAAGACGGATTCCGAAATTTATTCTCGGATATTTTAATAAAATTTGCTTATTTTTCTACTTCTTCTTTATACGCTTTCAAGGCCTTAAATATTGCTTCGGCGATTTTTTCTTTGCCATTCTCGCTACTCAAAAAATTCCTGTCACTTGTATTGGTTATGTAACCAGTTTCGACCAAAACAGCAGGCATTGAGGTTTGCCAAAGTACAATAAACCCGGCTTGTTTGACACCCCGACTCTTGTGGCCGTTCTTAGTAACTTGTTTTTCGACCTTCGATGCCAGACTGATGCCTTGTTTCATAAAGGCATTCTGAAAATTCGACATCATAATATGGGCCAAAGGTGAGTTGGGGTCGTAGCCTTTATAGGTTTTTTTATAATTCTCCTCCATCAAGATTACTTCATTTTCTCTTTTGGCGAGTTCGAGGTTATCTTCGGTTTTGTG
>JALOLV010000356.1 GCA_025455785.1 Spirosomataceae bacterium
GTAATATCATCATCGCCAATCTGTTGGATTGCCGTACGAATATTATCGGTCTCGGCCCTCATAAAGTATTCGTAGATATCGTCTTGGCGGTCTTCGTCAATCACTTGGTTGATATAATAATCGAGATTTAACCTTGTACCCGAATAACAGATATGCTCAATCTCTTCGATAAGCTCTTGCATTGTCAAATCTTTAGATTCGGCAATTTCTTCGAGGTCAATCTTACGGTCAATCTGCTGGATGATATAAATCTTGGTTTTTGATTTATTTACCGCCGATTTTACCACCAAATCTTTGGTTGTTTCTATCTCGTTATCGTCAACATACTTCGAGATTAACTCCAAGAATGGTTTTCCAAACTTCTGTACTTTACCCATTCCGACCCCGTTGATTTGAGCCAAATCAGACTGAGTTGTTGGATAAGTTGTGGCCATTTCTTCGAGCGAAGGGTCTTGGAAAACCACGTAAGGCGGTACGTTTTTCTCTTTGGCAATTTTTTTACGAAGTGCCTTGAGCAATTCAAAAAGAGCATCGTCGAAAGCTCCACCACCGCCGCTACTTCCGGTAGGATTGGCCGAAATATCATCATCGTCGCTACTTTCGGTGTTTTCGTAGTTATGGTCTTCCGACATCGTAATCGAATACGAATCTTCGATAAACTTACGACCTTTGTCAGATACCTTCACCACACCGTAGCTTTCGATGTCTTTCTCGATATACCCAAAAACTAATAGCTGACGGAGAATCGAAACCCAACGCTCGCCAGCAGTCTGCTGATTCCCTTTTTTGGTTTCTTTCTTCTCTTCTTTTTTTACAGGTTTTGGTGCTTTGGCAACTGGTTTTGTTTCTTCGCCATCTTCATCATCCAATTCAATCTCCAGTTCTACCTCCTCTTCTTCATCATCATCGTCTTCTTCGACTGCACCACCCAAAATCCCTTTACCTTTTCCATAAACATCCAATTTATGATGCTCATAGCTTTTTACATAAGGATTTGCCTCGTTGGCCGTTAAAACATCCGAAATATGCTGAATATCGAAGCGTTCGTTTACGGCTAATATGGTTTTTAGTGCCAAAACCGCCTCATCTTCGACTTTGAAGGTCTTAGTTGGTTTCAAGCAGTTATCACAAAAACCACAATTTTTCTCCATGTGTTCGCCAAAATAGCTCAACAATTGTCGGCGACGACAAACACCCAAATTGGCGTACGCAACCATCTCCATCAACAAAGCACGGGCATTGTCTCTTTCAGTTACGGTTTTATCTTTATTGAATTTCTCAAGTTTCTGAATATCATCAAAACTGTAAAACATGATACAGTTTCCTTCGAGTCCGTCACGACCGGCACGACCCGTTTCTTGATAATAACCTTCGAGCGATTTTGGTGCATCGTAGTGAATCACAAAACGCACATCTGGCTTGTCAATTCCCATCCCGAAAGCAATCGTTGCCACAATTACGTCGGCCTCTTCGTTCAAGAACGCATCTTGGTTTTTCATTCGGGTATCCGAATCCAACCCTGCGTGGTAAGGCAATGCTTTTACGTCGTTTACCGCCAACAACTCGGCGATTTCTTCTACCTTCTTACGGCTCAAACAATAAACAACGCCAGACTTGCCTTTGTGCGACTTGATGAATTTGATGAGTTGTTTTTTAGAATCTATCTTCGGGCGAATCTCGTAGTAGAGGTTTTTACGGTTGAATGAAGACTTGTAGAGCGTTGCTTCATCCATTCCGAGATTCTTATTAATATCTTGCTGAACTTTTGGCGTTGCGGTGGCAGTCAGGGCGATTATCGGAAGATTCGGATTTATATCGTCAATAATGCTACGGATTCGTCGATATTCTGGTCTGAAATCATGCCCCCACTCCGAAATACAATGGGCTTCATCTACCGCTACAAATGATAATTTCGCCTTTTTCAAAAACGAGAGATTATCTTCTTTTGTCAGCGACTCTGGTGCGATATAAAGTAGTTTACATTCGCCATT
The DNA here is from genome assembly GCA_025455785.1 of Spirosomataceae bacterium. Taxonomy (GTDB): domain Bacteria; phylum Bacteroidota; class Bacteroidia; order Cytophagales; family Spirosomataceae; genus JALOLV01. Next base: position 1,992 of record JALOLV010000356.1, read on the forward strand.
CAATACATCGTTCTTGACCTTCGTCATTTCGGCCTTGTTCAATGTCGAGTTCAAAAACTGGGCATTAATCCCAAAAGCCGTCATTTGGTCCACTTGGTTTTTCATCAAGGCGATGAGCGGAGATATGACAATCGCCGTACCATCAAGCACCATTGCCGGTAGCTGATAGCACAGAGATTTTCCAGCACCAGTTGGCATGATTACAAAGGTATTCTTGCCTTCGGTGATGTTATTGATAATGATTTCTTGTTCGCCACGAAACGTGTCGAAACCAAAGATTTCTTTTAGTTTTTCTTTTAATGACTGCTGTACTGCTGTTTCTACCATAAACTCTCTCGCTAAACGGGTATTTTAGTGGAATCGGATTCTCGATATTTTAGGAAATTCACTTTGCTAATATACACTTTTTTTGTGATTCAAAATCAGATAAAAAAAATCGTGTATAGTTCTTGAGGATACCAATTAATTGTGTTGTCTTTTTAAAATTCATAAATCGAAATTAATAAAAATTTCAGAATGCAAAATGAAAAAAATTTTGTGAGGCACTGGCTACTCAACTCTTTCTTTGAAAAGTCCTATTAAAACTTTCTTATATTACTTTACACTTACTCATGTCTGCCGGCGGTTTATCATCAATTGAATCAAAAAATCAACAAAAACCCCAAAATATTCTCCTATTTTTGCATTTCGATTATAAAATTAAGACTGAATTTGAAAACAGAAAAAAATATTAGTGTGCTTGCAAAAAAAGTTTTGCAAGATGAAGCCAATGCAATCCTGAATATCCAACAATTCATCGATAAAGATTTTGAAGATTGTGCCAATGCTATCTTGCATTCGAGCGGCAGGGTAGTCATAACGGGCATCGGTAAAAGTGCCATAATTGCCCAAAAAATCGTAGCTACGATGAATTCGACCGGCACGCCTGCCCTATTTATGCACGCCGCCGATGCAATTCATGGCGATTTGGGCATGATTCAGAGCAAAGATTTGGTGCTTTGTATCTCAAAAAGTGGAGATACCCCCGAAATAAAAGTACTCGTGCCACTACTCAAACGCACTGGCAATAAACTCATTGCGATGGTGAGCAATAGCAAGTCTTACCTTGCCAAGCATGCCGATTTTGTGCTAAATGCCTTTGTCGAGCGAGAGGCGTGTCCGCTCAATCTCGCCCCCACAACTTCTACCACAGTTGCCCTTGCTCTTGGCGATGCCTTGGCGATGTGCCTGCTCGAAATGCGTGATTTTACCAGTAAAGATTTTGGTAAATATCATCCGGGCGGAAGTTTGGGCAAAAAACTGTATCTAAAAGTAAAAGATATTTATCCTAATCACGCGATTCCGAAAGTTTCAGAAACGGCCAATATCCAAGCAGTGATTCTCGAAATGACTACAAAACGTTTGGGCTGCACGGCAGTTGTAAACGAAAACGACGAATTGCTCGGAATAATTACGGATGGCGATTTGCGGAGGATGCTGAATCGTTTTAACGATTTTACGAATCTGACTGCCAAAGAAATCATGACAGTAAACCCCAAAACGGTATCCGACGACGACTACGCAGTTTATGCTTTAGAGTTGATGCAGAGTAAAAACATCACGCAGTTGGTCGTGACAGACAATAAAAAAGT
>JALOLV010000357.1 GCA_025455785.1 Spirosomataceae bacterium
CCGACGTATCCGCCGCCAGCTTGTATGTATCGCTCAAATGCCGCTTGTTGCTCGTTATTCAGGATATTCCCCGTTGTGCAGTTGAATATCACAGCAGCGTATTTTTTGAGGTTGGTATCAGTGAAATCTTCGGATGATTCTGAAATATCAACGCCGAAGCCGTGTTCTTGGCCTAGTTTTTTGATGGCTTCTTTGCCAAAAGGGATACTCGTATGCCGCCAACCTTTGGTTTTTGAGAATACTAAAACACGGCGTTCTTGAGCAATAGTAGCCTGAATAAACACCAAAAGCAGCACGGTCAGGGCTGCCATGCTGCTGATTAGCGTTCTCTTTGCAGAGATTGTCATAGTTTTGTTTTGATTGAATAGAGAATCAAATATAATAATTTATGGAATATTTTGTATCTATTCGAGATGATTTCTTGTAATTTATAGATGAAAAGCCGAAAAAGTGAAATAAGATTTGGCTTTAACCCCCAAAGGCAAATTTATATAAAACAAAATCCGCTATTTAGCCAAATAGCGGATTAATAAAAGTTATGTAAAACCGAAAGGTTAGTTGTATTGGCACAAATAAGAGGTTTGACCAATGGCTTTTACTTTAAAAGATGAATTGCCTGCCACTTCAAAAGATTCGCCTTTGCCGTAGCTTTTGGGTTCGGTTTCGTTGGGCATCAAGACTTCGAGTGTGCCTTCGATAACGGTCATTGTCTCAGGGCTTGAAGTTCCAAATTCGTATTCACCTTCTTCCATTACGCCCACAGTAGATTTGCCAGCGGCAGTTGTATAACCCAAAGATTTTACATTGCCACCAAAATACTCGTTTACATTTATCATTTTGATTATCAATTTTTTGGGCGAAAATACAGGCAAATGATAGCTTATAAAAGCAAAGCGTCGATTTAATTCAACTCGCCCACCATTATTTGTTTTTGACGAATCCAATCGTCTTTTTTGACAAATGTAATCGGAACAAACGTCTCGGTTGGGGCTCCAATGTAGTAGAGTGTCCAGTCTTGGTCGTAGTCTTCGAGCAAATGACGGATACACTCAGCACGGTCAATTGTCGGGACCCGACAATCTTCCCAATAGAAAAGCTCAACACGATAATGGAGCTGCTGTTTTTGTCCGTTAATCGTTACTTCGATTTCGACTTCTTGTTTGCCGTTTCCGAGCGGTAGCGGAATTGCGATATGTGCCATACTTAATATAACGAATTAGTGAATGACAAGATGAGCGAATTATAAAATGAAACTACTCGCTTTTCAATGATTTCACGGGGTTCATCAATGCGGCTTTGATAGATTGGTACGAAACCGAAAGGAGAGCAATCAGAATCGCAAAACCACCAGCCAATGCAAAATACCACCATTCGATATTGACCCTAAATTTAAAATCTTGTAGCCATTGCTGCATAAAGTAATAGGCAATCGGAAACGCAATGAGCATCGAGATAAACACCAATTTTATAAAATCTTTTGAGATGAGCATCGTAATATTACCTATACTCGCCCCCATAACCTTGCGGATTCCGATTTCTTTGGTTCGTTGTTCGGCTACAAACGTAACTAACCCGACCAGACCCAAACACGCAATAAGTATTGCCAGCCCCGAAGCGATTCGATATAGCAAACCTAATTGGTTTTCGGTTTTGTAATATTCTTGGAGTTTGTCTTCGTAGAATGTACCATTAAAAACAACCTCTGGATAACTCTCATTGAATACCTTTTCGATTTTGGCTACTGTTGCCGAAAGATTTTGCGATGAAATCTTTACACTACCGTTCCAATAAAACCGTGGTAAGTCGCAAATCATGATAGGGGCGATTTCGTCTTTTGCGGAGCCTACATGAAAATCCTTTACAACGCCCGTTATAGGTTGCCAGTCCCAGCCGCCAAGTTTTACGAGTTTACCGATTGCTGATTCGGGATTTTTAACCCCTAATTTACGTAGTAAGGTCTCGTTTACTACAAATTTTTTGCTTGTATCGGCGATAGAATAGGCTTGACCCGCAACCAATTTAAGGTCATAAGTCTTGAAAAAATTGGCATCAGCAAACTTGAGACTTATATTAAAATCAGCATCTTTTGGCGAATTATCATACGCAAAATTGCTATTCCAGTTGTTATCAGAAGATGGTTTATCCGAAGAAAACGAGACGGCTTCTACCTCCGGAATCTGTAATAACTTCTCTCTGAAAGCCAGATTGCGACTTTTGTATTCGGTATCGAGTCCAAAATTAAAAATTCCCTCTTTCTTGAAACCAATATCCATTTTATTGATATAGTCCATCTGTCTGAAATTCACAATAGTACCAATGACGAGCATCAAAGCTATCGAAAACTGAAAAACGATGAGTCCTTGACGTAGCGATATACCTTTTGTCCAGTTAGCTTTTGCTTTTTGACGGAATGCTTCTAACGGCGAAAACGAAGACAAAACTAATGCAGGATAACTGCCCGAAAACAGGCTAATTATGATAAAAAGTGCCGCTATAAAAAACCATAAAATTGGTGATGAGAATACTTTGGCTTCGGTCGGGAAATCGAATAAACTATTGAGTAATGGAATCCCTAATTGTGATAAAATTATCCCGAAAACAACCGAAATCAGAACCAAAACAACGGTTTCGGTCATAAATTGAGCGATTAGCTGGCTTTTGTAGCTTCCGAGCGTTTTTCTGACCCCTACTTCTTTGGCACGTTTGCTGGCTACGGCAGTGGCAATGTTGATAAAGTTGATACAAGCCATTAATACGATTAGAAACCCTACCGCCACAATCCCCCAAATTTTACTTTTTGAGATGGTTTTATCAGTATAATTCCCAAATCGGGCATCGTAGTGCATTTCAGTAATAGGGCTTAGAAAATGCTCTTTTTTATCATTATCGTCTCTTTTGTTGTAATGTTTCAGGGTAAATGTATTGAGCAGTTCGTTTGCTTTGGCAACACTAAAATTGGTAGGTAATAAGACAAATAGATTATCCATACTACTGGTGCTACCCCAGTCGGTAAAATCGCCAAATCCCCAATTTTTAGGGTCTTTGCGTTTGGTTTCATACGAAAATAGCAGATTTATCGGCAAATCAGTATTGAGCGGAATATCCTCTAAAACACCAGCAACTTTTATGGTTGTGGTATTATTGATTCGCATATATTGCCCGATGGCATCTTCGTATTTACCAAAGTATTTTTCGGCATATTTTTTTGTTAATACTACTACATTGGGTTCGGCAAGCACTTTTGGGGTTCCGATAAGCCATTTGTAGTCAAAAACCTCAAAAAATTCTGGTCCGGCACACATCCCTTGGTCTTCTTCTATGTATTTTGAAGTAGAAGTACTGTTATTGTTGGGGTCTTTACCCAGAATCGTGATTTGGGGTTCAATAGTACCGTGAGTAGCTACGATTTTTTCAAATTGTGGAATATCTTGTTTGAGTGCAGCCTGAAAAGCAAGCGGATTGCCTGCCGTAAAATCAGTATTGCCATCGGGAGTGGTTGCTTTGCGAACAATCCTGTAAATTCGGTCTGATTTTTTATGAAAACTATCGAAACTTAGTTCGTAATTGACTATGGAGAATAGCAAAATCGCCGAGGCGATTCCGATGGCTAACCCAA
>JALOLV010000358.1 GCA_025455785.1 Spirosomataceae bacterium
GAATAAAACGTATTTATCAATGAAATATCTGATTGCCCACATACACTTTTAGAGGTGCTTTTTAAGGTAAAATGTAAATATTTATTGGTACTAAAACCACTCAGAAATGGGTGGTTTTTGGGTATATTGATATTTTTGGCACAATTTTAGTTCAATCTACAATTCATTTAAGTAGCTCATCAAGGTGCTATTCTTCATTACAAATTCTCAAGGTCTCGACAGGATGTTTTTCGTTTTTTGGCTTCATTCAAACCTTTTCGAGATAATTCTAATATCATATTCTTATTAAGTGGTGGTACATTATCATTTGGCACAGTTTTAGATATATTCTATTTGTGAAAAAAGGATAGGTTCACTCTATCCAAAAAAATCTATTTTTTTAAAATCGTATATACTTATTGAGTGGCATAATCTGGCTACCGTAAGTAGAGTATCAATACAACGTGTTCGCAAATGAAATCATCATTTACATTGAGTACCTTTAAAATGAATGTTAGGAATCAAAAAAGCGGTTTTTCATTGATTAATTTATTAATGAAAACACTCTTCAATTTGAACCAAAAAGAGCCTATTCAAGTAGCACAAGCCACCAATTCTCGAAAACCTATTTTTGAAGAGATGGAAATGGGCAGTTGTATTGACTTATCTTCTCCGAATTACCAGAATAATCATAGAACAAACAACGATTCGCTGTCGAAATTAACAAATGTAGCTATGAATCAGCTTTCCTACCAAAACGATTCCACCGTCAAGAACTACCTTATTGGGAGTTTCTATGATGAGAAAACTAAGTCTTGGACCCAGAAATTTACTGAGTCTAATACCGACGATGGACCAAATTTAATTAATGAGATGAAAGAAAAATCTACGTCTTCAACTAAAAAAACGGCTATAAGATGGGCGGCAGCAACAATTTTGTTGGTGCTTTTTGCCATTTTGGGTGCTTTTGCCCAGGCTGACATTCGTATCGGCAAATTGGTTAGTAACGACAAGCCAGTCATTGGCAATACCGTTACTTATACACTCTATGCCGTCAATGAAGGTACATCTGCGGCCACGAATGTCGTGATAAAGGATAACTTCCCAACCAGTGGAGCTACCCCGACTTTGGCGGGTATCGTAGCGGGTTCCGGAACGACCTTCGACACGAGTACATTCGAGTGGTCGATACCCTCACTTGCTGCTGGCGACTCAGTAGCCGTGACCATCCCCGCGAAGGTCATTGCTCAGGGAGTTTACTTTAATACAGCCGAGGTGAAGGCAATGACTGGTTCAGACGTGGACTCAACTCCTAACAACAGCAGTTTGGTAGAAGACGATTTCGCAGCGGCGTGTTTCTCGGTTCCGTTGTATTGGTACGTTGGCGATGAGTACACCGTGAGTGTACCCGCTCCATACAAGTACGGTGCTACAATCAAATGGTTTCGTAATGGTGTAGAGGTTGTTTCTTCAACACCAGAGGCAGTCGTAAATACCGATACCTCACTAACAATCAAAAAACCCGGCATATATACATTCACTACCAATGTTAGTACTTGTCCGGCTCAGGGATGTTGTGCAGTAGAAATCATACAAGGGCCTTATGGTAGTATTGGTGATTTTGTATGGCAAGACACCGACAACGATGGTATTCAAGACCCAACCGAGACGGGCGTACAAGGCGTTACGGTAGAGTTATACAAAGTTGATGGTTTGGGTAACCCTATCGGTGCCCCGATTCAAACAGTACAGACAGCGTCAAATGGTAAATATTTATTCGATAGTTTATTTACCGATACATATAAAGTAAAGATAATAACATCGGCATTGCCAGATACTTTGAAGTTAACCAACAAAGTAGATTTGGGTGGCGATGATACAAAAGATTCGGATTTTGATTCAGTTTCTGGATTGTCTCCCCCAATCGCAATTTATGTTGATTCGACGGGTCTTAAAAAAGATAACCTCACAATCGATGCAGGTCTTTTCGTTCCAGTCGGTACAATCGGCGACTACGTTTGGGTTGATGCCGATAACGACGGATTCCAAGACCCAACCGAAACGGGGGTTCAAGGGGTTATTTTAGAACTTTACGCAGCCGATGCAAGCGGTAATCCGATAGGCTCATTATTGGGCAAAGATACCACCGATGCAAACGGCTTTTATGAGTTTATTAATCTCAAGAAAGGCGATTACGTCGTAAAAGTAGTTACGAGTTCAATCCCAACGGCTTATTCTATTAGTAAAAAACCTAATGCTGGCGGCGATGATACTAAAGACTCTGACTTCACGGCGGCAGGTTTAAGCCCTAAGGTTACATTGAACCCGGGCGATGAAACCAATCCTTTAAATAAAAATAATCCAACGATTGACCTTGCGATTGTATCGCTCGGAACAATCGGCGATTATGTTTGGAATGATACCGATAACGATGGCATTCAGGATGGAGGCGAAAGCGGAATTGCGGGTGTACAGGTCGAATTGTATGCGGCCGATGCCAGCGGTAACCCAGTAGGTGCGGCTCTTGCAAAAGATACAACTGATGCCAATGGATTGTATCAATTCAAAGATTTAATCAAAGGTGATTATGTTGTAAAAATTATTACTTCAACGATTCCGACAGGATTTATCATTTCTAACCAAACAAATGCAGGTGGTGATGATACCAAAGATTCTGACTTTAGTCCATCAACTGGCTTGAGCCAAAAAATATCGCTCGACCCAACTAATACCGGTGGCGACCCATTGAAGAAGGATAACCCTACGGTAGATGCTGGTTTGTTTAGTCCACTCGGCTCGATTGGCGATTTCGTTTGGAAAGATACCGATAATGACGGTGTTCAAGACCCGGGTGAATTAGGTGCAGAAGGCGTAGTGATTGAACTTTATGCGTCTGATTCAAATGGAAACCCTATCGGTGCTGCTTTTAAGAAAGATACAACCGATGCCAACGGAGCTTATTTGTTTACAAATCTTCCGGCAGGAGATTATGTCATCAAAGTAGTTAGTGGCACATTACCAACAAATTTTGAAATTTCGACTCTACCAAATGCAGGTAGCGATGATACCAAAGATTCGGATGTAAACCCAACAAATGGTTTAAGCCCGAAAATTACCATTACTACAATTAACCCAGCTAATCCAACCGATAAAGACAATACTACGGTAGATATTGCCCTTTATACGCCAGTTGGTGTAATCGGCGATTATGTTTGGAAAGATGCCGACAACGACGGTATTCAAGATTCGGGAGAAGCAGGCGTACCGGGTGTTATCTTAGAATTATACGCAGCTGATGCCAATGGCAATCCGACTGGTGCAGTGTTGAAAAAAGATACAACTGATGCCAATGGTTTTTATCAATTTACGGATGTTTTGAAAGGCGAATATGTTGTAAAAATCGTTCAGTCGAGCATTCCAGCAGATAGCAAATTGTCGGCCAAAGAAAACATAGGTGGTGATGATACAAAAGATAATGATTTCGGGACAGATGGTTTGAGCCAAAAGATTTCATTTGACCCAACCAATACAACTGACCCATTATTGAAGAACAATCCAACGATTGATGCCGCTATTATTACGACTGGTTCAATCGGTGATTATGTATGGAAAGACTCTGACAATGATGG
>JALOLV010000359.1 GCA_025455785.1 Spirosomataceae bacterium
CCGTAAACTTCATCGGTTGAGACGTGGTAGAATCGTTTTCCTTCAAAATTAACCGATTTCCAAGCGTTTCGAGCCTCGTTTAGTAGATTAACCGTACCAATGACATTGGTCATCACAAAAGCCATTGGGTCAGTGATTGACCTATCAACGTGGCTTTCTGCCGCCAAGTGAATTACTCCATCAAAATTGTATTTTTGAAATAACCCTTTGATATAATCGGCATCTACAATATCACCATGCTCAAATTTATAATTTGGTGCATCCTGAATATCTTTCAAATTAGCGAGGTTACCCGCATAGGTCAATTTATCAAGATTGACAATTTGGTAATTTGGGTATTTAGTTACAAAAAGTCTCACGACATGTGAGCCAATAAAACCTGCTCCACCCGTAATCAATATACATTTATCCATGTTCTCAGTATCAAATATTTATTTTTTAGTAATTTTTTTCTGCCAACGCCAAGCGTCTTTTAGGCTTTCGGAAAGCGTTTTTTCGGCCTTCCAGCCCATTACTTCTTGAGCTTTTGTTGTGATTGCGTAGATTTTCTCGGTATCGCCGGGTCTTCGTGGTCCAATTTCATAATTGAGTTTGATTTTATTAACCTTTTCAAAGGTTTTTACCAATTGCATTACCGAAACGCCGTCTCCAGTACCAATATTAAATGTATCGTAGTAATTATCAGCCTGTTTTTTTAATAAATTCAATGCCGCAACGTGTGCTTTGGCTAAATCTACGACATGGATAAAGTCACGGATATTGGTGCCATCGGGGGTGTTATAATCATTGCCAAAAACAGTCAATTTTTCTCTCAATCCAGCGGCCGTTTGGGTAATGTACGGCACTAAATTACTCGGAACTCCATTGGGTAATTCGCCAATATGAGCCGTCGGGTGGGCTCCAATCGGATTGAAATACCTCAAAGAAATTATCTTGAGTGGACTCCCCGAAACGATTGTATCTCTCAAAATATCCTCGCACATCGCTTTTGTACTTCCGTAGGGTGATGTTGCTGGTTGGCGAGGTGTGTTTTCATCAACTGGGATGATTTCAGGCTGCCCATAAACCGTACATGATGATGAAAAAACGAGGTTTTTAATACCTAATTTATTCATTACGTGCAATAACTTCACAGTAGAGCCAATGTTATTTTCGTAATACTTCAATGGATTTTGCACCGACTCTCCCACTGCTTTGTAGGCTGCAAAATGAATTACACCCTCAATGTTTTCGTCAATAAAAATCTTTTCTAATGTCTTTAGGTCGTTGCAATTTTTGCTGTAACACTTGATATTTTTCTTTAGAATCTTTTTCAAACCTTTCAAAACAGATTTCTCTGAATTGCTAAAATCATCAATAATGACGGGGTCGTAACCAGCATTGACGAGTTCTACTACTGTATGAGAGCCAATGAAGCCCGCACCGCCCGTAACCAAAATTTTCATAATTAATTGCTTTTTTGTGAAGGTTCTAAAAGATTTTTATTGAATTTTGTTTGTTTTTTGTGCAAAAATATGAATTTAGTGGTGTAAATAAAAAACCTTGTGATAAAGATAGTTCGGTTATTCGTTCAGCATCACAAGAAAAACCATTAAACACCTAATAATCAACCATTTAAGCAAAGTCTGTAAGAGGTCAATATATGAATGATAACGAAATAAGAGCTTTGGTTTCTTTGCTCGATGATGATGATACAGAAATTGTTCAACATGTCGAAAAACAGATTCGCACATTGGGTGGGCAAATTATTCCTTACCTCGAAGACCATTGGGAAGAGAATAGTCTTAATCCGTTGATGCAGAAAAAAATCGAGAACTTGATTCACGATTTGCAATATAATTCGGTTATCGAGCGATTACAAGAATGGCGAAAAAACGGTTGTGTTGATTTACTCGAAGGTATGTGGATAATCGCAACCTATCAATACCCAGACCTCAACCTCGAAAAACTAAAACAGTACATCCAAGACATATATTTTGATGTTTGGCTCGAATCTCGCGAAGACATTCATCCACACGACCAAGTAAGAGTCATCAATCAAATATTCTTTGAAAAGTACAAATTTTCGCCAAATACCAAAAACTTTCATTCGGCGGCAAACTCGATGATAAACCAAGTTTTTGATTTGAAACGTGGAAATCCGATTTCGCTGTGCGTAATCTTCATGCTCGTTGCTCAAAAACTCGGAATGCCCGTTTACGGAGTAAATCTACCGAGCATTTTTGTATTGGTTTATAAAAGTCCGCAGTTACAATTCTACATCAATGTTTTTAATAAAGGACTCATTTTTACGAAAAATGACATTGATAACTACATAAAGCAACTAAATCTCGAAAAAACTGAGGCTTTCTATGAGCCATGCAATAATCTTGATATTATTCGTAGAGTCTTGCGGAATCTTGTAGTTTCGTTCGAAAAAACAGGCGACTATGACCGCATGCAAGAAGTAGATACTATCCTGCGTTCGGTGTTAGAATAATCTCATAGCAGCTTTGATAAAGTCTTCGGTAGTTTGTCAGAGCTGCTAAAACTAAATAGCTATCACCATCCAAAATTCTTCGATTTGTTCAATTAGTAGCTGATGTTTAGATGACCAATCGTCGATTTCAATTCTGGCTTTTGAGGTCATGGTTCTGAGGTCAAATTCATCAACAAATAGGTTTTCTCTAAAAAAAACTCCCCGCTTACCGTACAATTTATAAAGTGCCTCTTTGGCCGACCAAAGCATACAAAGTTTATCTAAATTATCATTGACAAACGCCATTTCGGAGTCTGAAAATAACCGATTGCCAATCTTCAATAGCTTTTGGTTTGGTTTTTCTAAGTCAATTCCAAGTGGTTTTGTGGGGTGCATCACCACTGCCACAAATTTCATTGTATGTGTCAATGACATCTGCCAAGAACTACCAACCAAATAGGGTTTGCCGTATTCATCTTTTTTGATACCGAGGTATTCAAAACCAATCTTTTTGGCTAAATAACTGATACACAACCTACTACAAAAAAACTCAACCTGCTTCTGAGGATGGGCAATACTCGCCAATTCGGCATCGGTCAGAATCGTTGAGGGTAATAATGCCAACAATTCATCGTGCGGTTCGGTAATCTGCCAAACTGCCAAATGAACTTCGTTTTCGTATTTTTTGTATTTAATTATGGGCATTTTCAGCGTTTAGAAGTTTTAAAGTTTCAGCATTTGAAAGCCCGAGAACTAAAACCTTATAAAATGATTGTCGAAAAAATAGATAGTTTCACAGGGCATCGAGATTGCGTTTATACCCTTGCGAGGTCGAAAGATACAAATAAAATCTTTTCGGCGGCAGGCGACGGTATGGTTGTTCGTTGGAATTTAGCCAAACCCGATGTTGGCGAACTGATTGCCAAAGTGCAAAACTCGGTTTATGCACTGCAATTTGATGATACTCGAAATGAACTTTGGGTCGGACATAACTTTGAGGGAATCCACGTCATTGACCCCGATTCTAAGAAAGAATTAAGGTCTCTGAAAATGTTCCCTACGCAATACTTTGACATTCAAATCTACGATAATCAAGTATTTGTGGGTAGTGGTGATGGC
>JALOLV010000360.1 GCA_025455785.1 Spirosomataceae bacterium
GTTTGTTTTTGATGGAAGACTACTCGCCGCCGGAATAAATCCTTATCTAATTCTACCTTCTGAATTTGTCCAAACTATTGATTATCAAAAAGTTATTGGCGATTCGGTTATTTACCAAAAGCTTAATTCGCCTAATTATTACACCGTTTATCCTCCGTTCAATCAAGCCATTTTTGGGGTTTCGGCGTGGTTATCGCAGGGTGATTTATTGACAAATGTTATCATACTGCGTTCTTTTATTTTACTTTCCGAAATCGGTAACATTTGGCTCATTAGTAAATTGCTACGCAGGTTTGGTTTAGAATCATCAAACATTAATATTTATGCCTTCAATCCACTGGTTATTTTAGAGTTAACCGGTAATCTACATTTTGAGGCAATCGTCATATTTTTTTTACTTTTAGCCATGCTGTGGATAACTCAGCGGCGATACACATTTAGTGCTATTTCGTTGGCATTGGCTATAAGTGCAAAACTACTACCAATTATATTTATTCCGCTGATAATCAATAAGTTAAAAATAAAAAAGGGGTTTGTTTATTCTTCAATTTGTGGAATTGTAGTTTTATCAACATTGTGGATAACTTGTTGATTAGCCGGATAAGTTCGAGTGTTGAATTGTACTTTCAGAAGTTTGAATTTAACGCCAGCGTGTATTATTTAATCCGACAGATTGGTTATTGGATTGTCGGATACAATATCATCGGAACAGCGGGTAAAATTTTAGCAATTCTGACATTTAGTAGCATCGTTTTTATTTCATTTTATAGAAATACCATCCCTGACAGGGCTTTAAGCCCTGTCAGGGATAACTCAAATAAAACCCTACTCATTCTCACTGTTTATTTTCTTTTGGCAACAACCGTTCATCCGTGGTATATCTGTACGATTTTGGCGACATCGGTTTTTACAAGTTTCCGTTATCCAATAGTTTGGACTGGTTTGATTTTCTTGACATATTTTAGCTATACAACAAAGCCCTACCAAGAGAATCTCTATTTGGTAGGGCTTGAATATATTTTTACAATCGGCTGGCTGATTTATGAGCTAAAAGCAAAAAGAATTGGACTTAACACTCATTAAGCCATCCACGCTCCGGTACCGTTTCGACTTGGAAAAATCGGTTTCCCTTTATCTAAATATACACCTTCGGCTGGGTCGTTTTTGATAAGAATTGAGCCGTCCATATCGACATAATCGAGCAATGGAACAAGCTGACCAATTGCCGAGATTCCGATGCTGGTTTCGGTCATACAGCCACACATCACCTTCATATTCAGCGATTTAGCCTCGTTTATCATGCGTAACGCAGGTGTAATACCAGCACATTTAGCCAGTTTGACATTGACTCCGTGAAACTTTCCGTAGCATTTTTTTACGTCTTCTTCGACAATACAGCTTTCATCGGCAATGAGCGGTAGTTTAGAATATTTCATTACCTCAATCATCGGTTCGTAGTCATCTTTTTGCATCGGCTGCTCGATGAATTCGACATTTAGCTTGGCAAATTCCTCCGAGTTACGAATCGTTTCTTCTACACCCCAAGCACAGTTGGCATCAACTCTAAAAAGTGCATCGGTATGTTTACGAAGCTTTTTTACAATCTCTACGTCGTGTTCGGTACCAAGTTTGATTTTATAAATCGGAAAATCAAATTCCTTCATTTTCGATACCATTTTTTCGATAGAATCAATGCCAATCGTATAATTTGAATACGGAATATTCTCAAGACTCAAACCCCAATGCTGATAAAGAGGCTTCCCGATTTTTTTACCGTACAAATCCCAAGCAGCCATATCTAAGGCACAATGAGCAAAATTATCATTTTTGAGATAGGGGTGCATGTACGCCCAAAAATCCTCAGGATTTTGTAGGTCGTGGGCTTCGATAATCTGCTGATATTCAGATAGTTTGTCTCGCATCCCTTCGGCTGTTACGCCATAGTACGGTATCGGTGTAGCTTCGCCAAAACCTCGGTGTTCGCCATCCTGAAGCTCAACAATGAAAGCATCAATGTCATCACGAGAGCCGTGAGCAATCGTAAAAGTATGACGCATTTCGAGGGTAAGAATATGGAATTTGATTTTCATTATTTATTGATGAAGTCGTATAATGTTTGTTTATCGTTGATAAGTTGGATGCTTTCAGATTGGCAAGCAACCGTAAAATCTATATCAAGCGATGCTAAAGCCTTGATATTATGTATTTTACAGATTGATAAAATCTGAGCATCAGATGGTAAAAGATTATATTTAGACATCAACGCTGGTACTAAATCAACAATCTCGGCAGAATCTGATAAGAAGTGTAAAGGTGATATTGTCTTTTTATATAATTCTTTTGCGAGAGCCTCTTCTATTTTTGACTTTTCCTTGATTGTGCGAGGAGATAATCCATGAAAAATACCTACAAAATGATATAAATACTCATTTAAGACAGTACCCGATAGATAAAGTTCTAAATCTAAGTGATGGATTGTGGCCTCTACAATCTCTGAGTACAGCAGATTTTTACCTTTTTCAAACTCAATCAGTACAGAACTGTCAATCAATATTTTCATCATTTATACATTTCGTCTTCGTCTAATTCGTAATCCGAATCTTTGAAAATTCCAAACATATTTTTCAAATCGGCAAGTTGTTTCTCCCTAATTTCCTTCTTCTGGTTTAACTCTTCAACAAACGATATATTCAAATCTACCTCTTTATCTATGAGATAATCAGGCAATTCGATGGTTTTCTGACCCGCCTTTTTATGAATGGTTATAGTTTCCATAGATTTTTGAAAATTTACCAAACCTAATAAAATACTACATATTTACCAATTCATTTCCACGAAGAATTGGCACTACATCGTACAAGTCTCTTTGAAGACAATACGAAATGTCTTTATTGATACCCAAACGGTGCAAACGACGGATGTGCGATGAATTTGCCAAATAGCCAATCATGTCGTCTTTGGCTTGCTGATAAGTACGCATTGACAAAATAGCACTATCTTCGGCCACGAAATATTCATCTTTGAGGGCATCAACAACCGCACCCGCAAAAAGCGTATCTTCGAGATTGGGTCTGCCTTTCCATCCTGCACAAAGTACCAGCACGTCATAAGGTTGTGTTTGTAAATATTTTACGATGGCATTCAGATTCAAAAATGCTCCTGCCAAAACCTTTACAGCCGCCGATTTTGCTTTGGTGATAGACAACGTGCCGTTTGTCGTGGTCATCGCAATTTTTGCTCCAATCAATCGCTCATCCATGTAGCTGAATGGCGAATTATCTAATTCAAAACCCTCTACTTTTTGGGCATTTCTTTCGGCAGCACCGATGTATCCACGAGCTTGTAGGTCTTTACATTCATCTACGGTAGCCACGGGCAAAATGCTCTCGATACCATATGCAAATGCCGTAACCATACATGAGGTAGCTCTAAAAATATCGGTTACGATTACTATACTGTTATCAATGCTGTGTAGATGCAATAAATCGGGGGTTAAGCAAACGTCAATATTTTTCATTGTATTATGGTAAATTCGGTATTATAAAAACACAAAAATAGGACAGGTTTTGGTGCTGTCCTATTTTTTAGGGGTTTATCCGACTATTTTATTCGTAAACAACGCTTAGGAGTTCGGCCACGCAGGCTGGTTTTTCGGAACCTTCAAGCTCAAAAACGGCATCAATCGTGATTTTGGCACCCGCTGGCTGCATATCTTCGACATCTTTTAGGGTGGCTCGCATCCGTACTTTACTACCCGAAGGAACGGGCGTGATGAATCGAACTTTATTTGAACCGTAATTTAGGCCCATTTTAGCCGAAGCAACTTTGAATAATTCGTACGAAAATCGTGGCGAAAGCGATAAAGTTAATAACCCGTGAGCGATTGTTTTGCCAAATGGCGAAAACTGCTTGGCTTTTTCTTCATCTACATGAATCCATTGAAAATCTAACGTTGATTTAGCAAAATCATTAATCATTTCTTGGCTAATCTCTTGCCAATCGGTCGTACCCAAATCTTTGCCTTTGTG
>JALOLV010000361.1 GCA_025455785.1 Spirosomataceae bacterium
GGTAATGTTTGTTCTTTTTCATGCCAACAAATTTCTTACCTTAATGTAAACTACTTATTATTAAGAGGTTAAGAAAATGTTAATTCTGAATTTTCAATATATTCTGAATATTCAAAACAAAGCAAATTTATAAATTAAGATAGAACTGTCAAGATTTTTGGGCAGAATTAACGATGATTTTGAAGAATATGACAAAAAACCCTGCCAGCGTTTGAAACGCTGGCAGGGTTAGACTCAGTAATAGGCACTTTTTCTAAAATCTAATCTTTGAAACAACTTAAAACGGAAGATTGCCTAAATCAACATTGCCACCGGTCAGAATTATCCCTACTTTTTTACCCGCAAAACGTTCTTTTTGCTTGAGTAATGCCGCAAAAGGTACGGCACACGAAGGCTCAATGACAATTTTGAGACGTTCCCAAATCAGTCGCATGGCTGCTATGATTTCTTCGTCCGATACCGTAATAATATCTTTTACATACATTCGGATGATTCCGAGAGTTTTATCGCCAAGATTTGTCAATAATCCATCGGCAATGGTTTTGATGTAGGGTGCTTTCTCGATTTTACCCGATTTAAACGAAAGAATAGCATCGGCAGCTCCTTCGGGTTCGCCAGCAATAACTTCGGCATTGGGTAATAAATAGTGCGTTGTCAGAGCAGTGCCGCTCAAGAGTCCACCACCACCAACCGGTGCCATTACTACCTGCAAATCGCCAACCTCTTCGATGAGTTCTTTGGCGGCAGTGGCTTGCCCAGCAATCACATCGTAATTATTGAACGGATGCACAAAAGTTGCTCCTTTTTCGTCAATGATTTTCTGGACGGTTGATTCACGGGCTTCGAGTGTTGGTTCGCACTCGATTATCTCTCCATCAAGAGCCTTTACTCCATTTTTTTTGATGATTGGGGCATTCGAGGGCATTACAATGTAGGCTTTTGTACCGACAGTTTTGGCAGCGAGGGCAATCGCTTGGGCGTGATTGCCCGATGAGTGTGTAGTAATTCCTTTTTGTTGCTCGTCGTGGCTAAGTTTCAAGACCGAATTCATCCCTCCACGGGCTTTAAAAGCACCGATTTTCTGGAAATTTTCGCATTTGAAGTAAATCTCGCAGCCAGCCAACTCGTTGATGCTCTGAGAAGTCAAAACGGGTGTACGATGAATAAAAGGCTTGATTCGGTCGTGAGCCTCTTGGATTTCTTGTAGAGTAGGAATCATAATTTTGCTTTTAGATTCGCAAAGTTATGGATTATTGGTAAATCGTAAATACTGTTTTAAAAATCTCGAATTTTATGACTGATTTGAATTTCTCGAATGATTCGAATTTTGCGAATTTCTCGAATGTGATTTTAAATAATTCATCATTCGAAATTACATACGATTGAATAAAAGTTATTAAATTTCAGATTTTCCATAGCGTTGGGTTTGCAAACCCAACGCTATGGAAAATGATTTATAATTTGCATAGGCTCATACCTATATTCGAATGCCTCTAATAATTAACTACTTCATAACTCGTGTCGCTTTCGAGAATCGACTCCACCAATAATTTGTGTAGAGATTGTCTTCACGAACGCCCTTACTCGACGAGGCATGGATAAACATAACTTCGTTTTTGCTTTTGACTTCGGTTACGATTCCAACGTGATTGACGAATGAGCCACCTGTGTAGAAAAAAACTAAATCGCCTTTGCGGATGTCTTCGGCCCGAACGGTTGGATAAAAATCTGACTGCTGCCACGAAATTCGAGGAATCTCAATGCCAATCTGTTTGAAACTATTGCAGATTAGTCCCGAACAATCAATACCTTTGTGGTCGTTACCTCCCAACTTATAGGGTACGCCCATGTAGGCACGAGCGGCCTCAACCAATGAATTATCTTTTGATACCGATTTTGTAATCGGATTTTTGACAACCGTACAACTCGATACAACCCAACAGATTAAAACCACTCCGATAGCAAATCTTTTTAGGGGTGAATCCAAAATCATACTAAGTACATTTATAATTTTGCAATCCTTTTTAAAATAACGTAATTTTATAGTAGTCATTATTGATGGCTCATTTATAATTTTACTCAATACCAATATCAAGCCAAATACGTATATATAGCCAATTTTTGTACCTTAAACCAAATGAAAAAGTTATTATTTACATTTTTTTTCTTGGCAAATGCTTACTTTGGGCTGGCCCAGCGAAAAGAAATCTTTGAAGATATTTACCAAGAAAGCAGAAAAGACACCATCATTGTCGGTAATTCGGCAATCCGACTTGCGTTCTTAAAACAAAACGGTGCTTGGGTTGGGTTTGCCGACGAAGAAATAAAGAAAAATCTTATGGTAGCATCTGGCATACCCGAAGTATTTGATTTTCAGATAGATGGCAAAGAAATATTGGCTAATTCACAGTATTTTCCGAAACAATTTTATGTACGAAAAAACGAAAAAGACGATGGTGTAACAACCTCATTTATCTACGAAGCCACCGATGCTCAAAAACGTAAATTTGAGTTTCAGTTATTCTATACACTTTATCCCGAAAGCCCAATCCTCGAACGCTCGGCATCCGTTCACCGAATCGCAAGCGAACAATTAGTCATCAACGAAAACACTCACTTTGAGCATTTTAGCCTAAAAATCCCATCAGTAAGTATTGGCAATAAACGAGATTGTACGTTTGATATTCCGGGGCCATTCTTTATAAAAACATTCGTAAAACCCAATCATCCATTCGACTCGTTGGTCAATCGCCAAATCAATTTCCACCAAGCCCCCGATGCTGGTTTGGGGATTATCTCAATGTCTAATTCGTCGCTTAAAACCACACTCACCACTTGGATGAGTACCAAAGGTGAAGTAGCGTACCAACCTTTTCTGAAAGGCAATCGGCTCAATATCAGCATCGGTCAGCACGATTTTAGGTCGGTTTACTTACCTGCTGGTTCGGGGATTAAATCGGATGTTCAGATAATTGCCCTCACCAAAAATCTCGATGAAGCATTGGCAATTTATCAAGAGAATGTATCGAATACTATACCCTTTGCCGAAACCCCAACTTGGGTAAGAGAAATGACGATTTTAGAGGTTTATCCTAAATATTTCAAGGATGGGTTTAAAGAAATAACTGAAAAACTCCCCTTTTATAAAAATGTAGGTTTCAATACGGTATATCTGATGCCGCATTGGGTTGGTGGCTATTCGCCCGTAGATTTATACCAAGTGGACCCCGCCTATGGTTCAAAACAAGATTTACAGAATTTAGTAAAAAAAGCCCACGAGTTGGGCATGAAAGTGCTGTTTGATATGGTGATTCATGGCGTAAACGAGGCTTCGGATTATGTACGAAATCGACCGCAGATGTTTGTCAAAGACGAAGAAGGGCGTATTGCCAAACACCGTACTTGGGGAAGCATGAGTACTGATTGGTCGAGTGTTGATTATCAGCAGTTTATGATAGATTTGATAAAACACGACATCGCCACCTACGATATTGACGGCTATCGGGTCGATGCCGCTACGTACAAAGGTGCGGGGTGGAATCCTCTCACTAAA
>JALOLV010000362.1 GCA_025455785.1 Spirosomataceae bacterium
TCAGTTGCATCGTACTTTTGATTGGCCGGAATTCGACTTACCAATTCTTTCTTCAATATATAAATACCCGCGTTCGAGAAATAGGTATATCTCGGTTTTTCTCTGAACCCTTTGACTCGCTTACCTTCCGAAAACTCCATTACCGCATACGGCACATTTACATCATAAGAGATTGTAGCTACTGCCATATCAGCATTTTCGGTAGTGAAAACATCATAAAAATGTTCAAAATCAATATTTGTCAATAAGTCTGAATTCATTAACAAAACATTTTCATAGCTCAATGATTCTACTTTTCGCAAGGCCCCAATTGTGCCAAGTGGTTGGTCTTCGGTAATGTATTTGATTGTAGCATTTTTTGTGCTTCCGTCTCCAAAGTAATCTTGAATTTGCTCACCGAGATAACGAATCGAAATGGTAATGTCTGTAATTCCAAACTGTATCAGTCTATCAATATTATGCTCTATGATGGGCTTGGCACCTACTTTGAGCATCGGTTTAGGTGTTTTTTCGGTAAGTGGCAATAGCCTCTCTCCTTTTCCGCCAGCCATTATAACCGCACTGAGAGGTAGCTGTGCCTTAGTATTATTAAGGTCAAGAATTTTAATTAATTGATTGTCGGCATCTAAAACTGGGACAAATCGAATATTTAGATTCTTGAACGTCTGCAAATCCGATTTGTTGAAATGGTTTTCTAATAAGCGTCGAAAATTTCGATACATAAATTTCTCGACACTATCATCTATTTGAAGTTCCTGCAAAAGCCCCCTACGAATGTCTCCGTCCGTCAACGAACCAACTATTCTCTCATTTTCATCAAATATAAACAGTACTGGAGCCATAAACCCAAAGCTATTGAGCTTACGGAGAGCCTCACGTGCGGTAGATTTTGATGAAATTAAAAGGTTATTCATGTAAAACAGTCAGAACCTTCTTGGGATTGAATTTGCAAACCCAATCCTAAGAAGAATTACTCATTTAATAAATCATAAAAAGGCTTCTTTAGGCTTATTCTATCAATATTTTTCAAATTTTCTACTATTCTTTGCGTGGTTTTTCCATCTCCATAAACATTCTCAAACCCTTTTGATTTCTTCTGCCAATCAGTTGAGAGGGCTTGATTTAAAGCATTCTTTATTTCATCCTCTGTGTATCCACAATCAATTACGCTTTCGGCTCGTTCTCTACCTTTTTGTCTGTCTCCAATATTTACAGTCGGAATACCGAAAGATGGGGCTTCGATGATTCCACTCGACGAATTACCAACAACAGCAGTCGTGAATTGCATCAAAGATAGATAACGTAATTGCCCTAAACTTGTAAACGCAATTGCTATACTTATATTTTCGGACACAAATTTATCAATTAAACTGATAATTACCCTACCATTTGCGTCGGCATTGGGTTTGGTAAAGATTATTCTTAGGTCTTTGAAACCCATAAATGCCTTCAATAATTCATTAAACTGAGCCTCTGCCGAGTTATTTTCGAGGGTAACAGGATGGTAAGTTACCAAAACAAAAGGTTTGTCTAACTTAAATTCCAAATTATCTTCAAGTTGCTCTTTTGATAATAATTGCAATTGTTTGATATTGTCAATCCCGATTGCCCCAACATTAAACACTCTTTCGGGCGACTCGCCCAACTGTATCACTCGCTTACGATAAGCCTCGGTCGAAGTAAAATGAAAGTAAGACATTTTGGTAATGGCGTGTCTCAACCCTTCGTCGGTGGCACCCTCGGTTACTTCTCCACCGTGTAAATGAGCAATCGGAATTTTGGCTAAATAGGCCGCCGTTGCTGCGGCAAATGTCTCAAATCTATCTCCAAGTAAAATTACCAAATCGGGTTTCAGTCGAACAAAAGCATCGGCAAATCCAATCATTCCTAAGCCAGTCGATTTTGTAATCCCAGCGTCCGAATCACTCGAAAGTAGCATTTCTACCTTCTCGTTTATCACAAAACCATCTTTTTCAATTTCTTTGTACGTTAGTCCAAACTCTGGAGACAGGTGCATACCCGTAACGATGATTTGTAACTCAAAAGCAACATCATCTTGCACTGCCTTCATCAATAATGAAAGCAATCCATACTCGGCCCGAGTGCCTGTTATGATGCAGATTTTCTTCAATTCGATTATTTAATGTATTTCGGTAAGAATACGCCGTAGCGTATTCTTACAATTCTATCAATTCATCTTCTAAAAAACTCTTTTTCGCAATCTTGCCAATTACTTCATCCCACATCATTGGGCTAATTCCCGTACCCGGACGCTTCACCGTTAAGTTTTCTTCGGTAAAAACTTCACCCTCTTGTATATCAATCGCAGCTACGATACTTTTTCGAGCAATAGCCTTATTTTTTGATTCCGAATTTGATGCAATTTTAATCCCATTGCCAGCCATTGCTTTTTCGATGTTGCGAATTGCTGAAATCATCGCTTTCAGTTCGAGAGGTTCGAGTGATGCCTTATGGTCAGGGCCTTCCATGTTGCGGTCGAGGGTGAAGTGTTTTTCTATGACTTTCGCCCCCAGTGCTACGGCTGCAATCGGCACCTCAATGCCCAAAGTATGGTCAGAATATCCAATATTAACACCAAGTTCTTCTCCAATCGTAAGCATCGCTTTTAGATTAACATCCTCGAACGGAGTTGGATATTCGGTATTACAATGCAAAACTGTGAGGTTTTCTTGGGTAGTTCCGCTCGCTATCAATGCTTGAATAGTTGCCTTTATTTCATTCAAATCTGCCATTCCTGTCGAAAGAATGATTTGAGGAAAAGCCGCTGACATTTTTCTCAAAAAAGGCAAATTTGTTAATTCTCCCGAAGGAATTTTACCCAGCGTGATGCCAAAACTTTTGAGCAATTCTATGCTCTCAAAATCGAAGGCAGTCGATAGAAAAGCAATATTTTTTGTTTTGCAATAATCAATCAATTCGTGATGTGCCTCTTCGCTCAGTTCGAGGCGTTTCAACATCTCCAACTGGCTCTCTGACTTATCGGTAGTTTTTTGTTGATAATCGGCCTTTTGAGCTTGTTTCGATGCAATTTTATCGGCTTTGAATGTCTGAAACTTGACAAAATCGGCACCAGCTTCGGCGGCGGCATCAACAAGCCTTTTGGCGAGTTCGATACTTCCGTTGTGATTTACACCTGCTTCGGCTATGATGATGGTTTTAGACATTGGCAATAAACTGATTATTGAGATAAACTCCTGACCTCTTGATACTTTTACGAACAACACTTCCTGCACTAATTACCACATTATCAACAACTTGAACGCCCTGAAAGAGAGTTGAGTTACTACCTACAAATACCTCATCACCAATAATACAATTTCCATTAATCACAGAATGAGTTGAAATATGGCAATTTGCACCTACTCTACTATCATGCTCAATATCGGCATTGGTATTGATGATTGTGTTAGTGCCAATTTCTACATTCGGTCCAACTATCGCTCGGTGCATAATGATTGTTCCGACTCCGATTCGACTATGCTTCGATACATACGCCAAAGGATTTTAGCGTTATTCTTGAGCAAATTATCAAAAATTTTCTTTCTAATTTTAGGAGATTTAATATGTCCGACTGTTATTAAAAAGCTAACTTCATCGCTAATTAGGTTCGGAATATCATCATCATCACCAATGATATTATACCCTAAAACCTTTTGATGTGCTTTATCTTTTGTATCAAGGATTCCCAAAATCTCATACTGCTGCGTAGATTCGATGACATCTATACAAGCATGACAATGACCTCCGCCGCCAATAAGTATGATTTTAGATAACATAAATCACTAATCTCAAAAGAGATTTTTTATTGATAAAATCCTTGAATTAACCCCACTACCTGCCCTAATTCTTCATTTGTAATATTTGTCGAACAC
>JALOLV010000363.1 GCA_025455785.1 Spirosomataceae bacterium
AAATTGAAGGTTCTGACACTTGCCCAAGCACAACAAGAGGTTCCAGAATTGCTCGAAAAACACCTCGGCAAATACGCTGATTACCAAGATAACGCTTTCACGGCTCTCAATACTGCCTTGGCAAACGATGGCGTGGTAGTGCATATCGCCGATAATATGACACTCGAAGAGCCAGTAATTTTGCGTTTTATCAGCGACGTGCGTCAGCAAAATGTAGGTTCGCAAGTTCGTAATTTGGTAATTGTTGGTAAAAATGCCGAAGTGAAAATCGCTGAGGCTTATCGTACCATTGGCGAAAATGCCTCGTTTGTCAATACCGTTACCGAGTTTGTTTTATCAGAAGATGCTCGTGCCGATTATTATAAAATCCAGAACGAAAGCGATAAAACATATCACATTGGTACAACCCAAGTTTATCAAAAAGACCGTAGTTATTTCTATGCCGCAACTGTAACTGTGAACGGTGGATTTGTGCGTAATAATCTTAATTTGTCATTAGACGGTCAGTATTGCGACAGCCACATGTACGGTTTGTATGTTCCGAATGGCAAACAACACGTCGATAACCATACTTTGGTTGACCACCGCAAGCCAAACTCGCAGAGTAACGAGCTTTATAAAGGTATTTTGATGGATAAATCGACGGGGGTTTTCAACGGAAAAATCTTTGTTCAGCCAGACGCCCAAAAAACCAACGCATATCAGAACTGCCGCAACGTAGTGATTTCGGACGAAGCTACGATGAACACCAAGCCGCAACTCGAAATTTGGGCCGATGATGTGAAGTGTTCGCACGGAACAACTACCGGAAAACTCAACGACGAAGCGATATTCTATATGCAGTCTCGTGGAATCCCGAAAAAAGAAGCGATGCGTCTGCAAATGTTGGCATTTGCCGAAGACGTGGTTTCTCAAATAAAGATTGATTCAATCAGAGAATATTTAGAAGACTTAATCAGAGAAAAATTGGGTAATTAAGTAATTAGCTGATATTCAGATATATACAAAAAATGAGGCGTAGCAAATACGCCTTTTTTTGTAGGTTAGAAAAACGATTTCGAGTATTTTTGTGTTTATAATCAAAGGGTTTATTAAAAGTTGTTTTTGAGCTTCAAATCAAATATGTAATGAATAACCAACTTTTAAATCGAATTAGCATCAATCCAAATATTTGTTTTGGAAAACCTTGTATCAAAGGTACACGAATATGGGTTTCGTTACTGCTTGATATGATGGCGGCAGGTGATAGCTTTGATGAGATTTTAGAAAATTATCCGCAATTGACGATGGACGATTTGCGAGCAGCGATTGCTTATGGTTCTGAAATGAGTAGAGAAAGATTTGTAGAAATCGAAACAGTTTACGCATGAAATTCAAGTTAGATGAAAATTTTGGCAATCGAACCAAAAATATCTTTCTAAATGCAGGTTTCGATGCAGATACAGTTTTGGATGAAGAGATAAACGGTTTTCCTGATAATGATATTTACAATACTGTCATCAAAGAGAACCGCACACTCGTAACCTTAGATTTAGATTTCTCGAATACTATTAATTACCCTCCCGAAACTACAAAAGGTATTATCGTAGTGAGACCACCACACCCGATTTCATTGAAAACTTTGGAAACCCTGATAAATCAATTAATTACCCACATAAAAAAAGAAAATAACCCCGATGGTCAATTATGGATTTTAGAATTGGGCAGAGTTAGAATCAGACAGAGAAAATGACAAATTTAGATATTCAAAAAATACGCAAGGATTTTCCAATCCTTGATGAAGTGATAAACGGCAAGCAATTAGTGTATTTTGATAACGCCGCCACAACCCAAAAACCTGTGCAGGTTTTAGATGCTTTGGTAAATTATTACGGACACTATAACGCCAATATTCACCGTGGAATCCATCATCTTGCCGAAAAAGCGACTTCGGCTTTTGAAGATTCAAGAAAGGCGATTCGGGCATTCTTGAATGCTAAATCGACCGAAGAGATTATCTTTACCTACGGTACAACCGATGGTATCAATCTTGTAGCCCAAACTTACGGACGCCATTGTACCATGGCAGATGCTCTGCGAAGAAAAGGGGTGCGTTTTGAAGGTGATTCCGATAAACGATGCTGGTGAATTATTGATGGATGAATACGAAAAATTGCTTTCAGAACGTACCAAGTTTGTATCGGTTGTACATGTTTCTAACGCACTCGGTACGATAAATCCAGTCAAAGATATAATCACCAAAGCTCATGCAGTTGGGGCAAAGGTATTGATAGACGGAGCCCAAGCCAGCAGCCACCTCACGCTCGACGTACAAGATTTAGATACAGATTTTTACGTACTTTCGGCTCATAAACTTTACGGCCCAACGGGAATGGGTGTTCTCTACGGAAAAAAGGAAATCTTAGATGCCATGCCGCCGTATCGCGGGGGTGGAGAGATGATAAAAGAGGTAACTTTTGAAAAGACAACGTACAACGAATTACCTTACAAATTTGAAGCCGGAACACCCAATATCGCTGACGTGGTGGCGGTAAAAAATGCTTTAGATTATATCGGCGAATTAGGAAAAGAGAATATCGCCGCCTACGAAAACGAACTATTGCAGTACGGAACCGAAGCTTTGGGCGAAATTGATGGGCTCCGAATTATCGGTCAGGCAAAAGAAAAAGTTTCGGTTATATCGTTTGTTGTTGACGGAATCCATCCGCAAGATATTGGCGTAATTCTCGACCAACAGGGCGTCGCCGTTCGGACTGGGCATCACTGTACACAACCGTTGATGAAACGCCTCGGCTTGGTCGGAACTTCACGAGCCTCTTTTGCTGTTTATAATACCAAAGAAGAGATTGACAAACTCGTGACGGGTATCCGAAAAGTACAGAAAATGATGCTTTGATAATCGTGAATGATGAATTGTGAATTAGCGGATAATATATGGATTGCTATTCACTCATTCACTCATTCACTCATTCACAATTAATAATGACAATAAACGAAATACAAGACGAAATCATCGAAGATTTTGAACTATTTGATGATTGGGAAGGAAAGTACGAATACATCATCGATTTAGGTAAAAAACTGCCTAAAATGAGTGATGAATTCAAAAAAGAAGAAAATATTATCAAAGGATGCCAGTCGGTGGTTTGGCTTCATGCTTACATGCAAGACGATAAATTGATTTTTGATGCAGATTCAGAAGCCATTATCGTAAAAGGATTGGTAAGTATGTTACTGAGGGTTTATTCGGGTCATGCACCCGAAGAAATTGCCAAGTCGGAGCCTTATTTTATCGAAAAAATTGGATTGAGTAGCCATTTGGCACAAACTCGCTCAAATGGCCTTGCTTCGATGGTCAAGCAAATGAAGAATTATGCAATTGCATTTCAAGCTGTAAAATAATTAGAAATGACGATTACATCACTGAGTCAGTTAGACCTAAACGGTACGTATTCTTACGCCGATTATCTAAAATGGCGTTTGGATGTTGCTGTAGAGCTAATCAAAGGCAAAATTTATAAAATGTCGCCCGCTCCGAGTCTGAAGCACCAACAGGTGTCAAGGCAGTTGTGTGGTTTGTTCTATGACCATTTTAAGGACAAGAAATGTCAGTATTTTAATGCTCCATTTGATGTTCGTTTGTATGACAGAAAAAAATCAAACCGAGCCAATCGAGGTATTTTCACGGTTGTGCAGCCCGATATTTGCGTGATTTGCGACGAATCTAAGTTAGATGAAAGAGGTTGTTTAGGCTCACCCGATTTGATTATCGAAATCCTTTCGCCCGGGAACAACCAAAAAGAGTTAAAGAAAAAATTTGAACTTTATCAAGAATCGGGCGTTAAAGAGTATTGGTTGGTCTATCCTTACGAAGAATCTATAACGCAGTTTTTTTTAGACGAAGATTCAGAAAAATACCAATTGGTCTCGGTTTATGGATGCGAGGATGATATAACACCTGTACTTTTTCAGGATTTAGTAATAGATTTAGACGATGTTTTTGAAACTTATCGAAGAATACAAAAAGAAATAGAAGCCGCAGAAAATGACTGAACAAGAACTAAAAGATAAAGTAATCGAAGCCATCAAGACGGTTTATGACCCCGAAATACCCGTGGATGTTTATGAATTGGGTTTGATTTACGACATCAAGGTATTTCCGATTAACAACGTCTATGTTTTGATGACGCTCACGTCGCCATCTTGCCCATCGGCAGAGAGTATTCCGAGCGAAGTCGAGCAGAAGATTCGTGAAATCGAAGGTGTATCTGATGTAAGCGTTGAGCTGACATTTGACCCACCGTACGCTACCGACATGATGAGCGAAGTAGCCAAACTTGAATTAGGATTTATGTAAAACCAGTTGAAGGTTGAATGTTCAAGGTTCAAAGTTGATTTTACTTTGGATTTTGAACCTTAAACCTCGAACTCTTAACTTTGAATATATAGAAATGTATCCTCCTCATTTAGTTGCTCCGATGAAAGCCGAATTGACAAACGTAGGTTTTGAAGAACTTACAACGGCTGAAGCAGTAGATAATTTTATTGCTAACCAAAAAGGTACTGCCTTGGTGGTTATCAACTCAGTATGTGGTTGTGCGGCAGGCACTTGCCGCCCGGGTGTAAGATTGGCACTTGATACGGCTGCTACAAAACCTGACCAATTGGTTACGGTTTTTGCGGGTGTTGATACCGAAGCTACGGCTCGCTTGAGAGAACACCTCCAGCCGATTCCGCCGTCGTCGCCTTCGATTGCCGTTTTCAAAGATGGCGAAGTAGCTCATTTTATCGAAAGACACCACATCGAGGGCCGTTCTGCTCAGATGATAGGAACTCACCTTAGTGCTGCTTTAGAAGAAATTATGGCAGAAGCCTAATTTAAGTTTAATAGTTTTCAAGATTCAGCATTTCGAGCAACTTAGCACTTTGAAACGCTGAACCTTGAAAATTTGAGTTTACAAAATATATTGACTCAAATCACGGTTTTTGACCAATCCGTTGAGTCGCTCCCCGACCAATTCTTTCGTAATCACGATTTTTGCGTTTGCCCCAATTTTATCCGGTACATCAAACATGATTTCGTTGAGCAAATGACTCATCACAGTCTGCAAACGCCTTGCTCCGATATTTTCGACCTCGCTATTAGCCTGAAACGCAATTTTGGCGATTTCTCTAAGTGCTTCATCATCAAAAGTTAGTTCTACGCTCTCGGCGGCCAGCATGGCTTCGTACTGCTTTGTGAGTGCGTTTTTTGGGGCTTTTAAAATCTGATAGAAGTTTTCTTCGGTCAGGCTTTCTAACTCGACCCTAATCGGGAAACGCCCTTGTAATTCTGGAATCAAATCCGAAGGCTTCGATACATGGAATGCCCCCGCCGCCACAAACAAAATATGGTCGGTTTTTACGCTTCC
>JALOLV010000364.1 GCA_025455785.1 Spirosomataceae bacterium
GCCAACTACTCGACTTTCAAAGAGGTTCTGACCGAGATTTATCCGGGTGTAGAAAACCTCAATGTATTCTTTAAGGTAGGCGATAGATTAGATAAGTTTTACGGTCGTGCATTTGCCAAAAGCCCTGATGGTCAGATTATCAACGATGCTTCTGGTCGCCCGATTTATAATCCAGTCAGTCAATTTTTAGGTTATATCAATCCTAAATTTGTCTTTGGTGTCAATAATAAATTCAATTATAAGAATATCAATTTGAGCTTCCAATTCGACGGTCGCATCGGTGGCGTAATCTCTAATTACGTTCAGCGTCAAACTTATCGTGGGGGTCGCCATATCGGTACAACAACCGGACAATTCGCCGAAGCTCGCTACCAAGATTACCTCGGCGTAAAAGCATACGTTGGCGAGGGTGTTGTGGTATCTAATGGCGTGGCTATCAAATACGATGTCAATGGCAATATAACCAACTACGGAGAGTTGCAGTTTGCCCCAAACACAACCAAGCAATTTGTGCAAGATTACGTCAGCCGTTATTATAACTCTGACGAGGGTAATTTAATGAGCCGTTCGTTCGGTATGCTCCGTGAAGTAGTCTTGGGCTATAATTTACCTGAAAGATGGTTTGGTAAAGCAATTCGCAACGCCTCGATTTCGGTTGTGGGTAGAAACTTGCTGTACTTTGCCGAGAAAAAAGACATCGACCTAAACCAATACATTGGCGATGCTGGTTCGGGACTACAAACCCCTTCAACCCGCAGATACGGTGTCAATTTGAACTTTACTTTTTAATTTTTTTTTAAATTCTCCTCCTTTTTCAAGGAGGAGTACCCTCAAAAAGCACATTTTTCATGTGTTTTTTGAGGGGAGGTGGTAAACATGGGCATTGAAATTAGCAAAAAACTAATTCTACGCCAACAACCACCCCCGCCGACTATCGTCAGGCGACCCCTCCAATTCCATTGCGGCTTGAAAATAAGGAGGGGAAGTTTTAAGAACATTAAAGACTTTCAAAAAATGAAAATAAATAAAATATTCACTTCAATTTTCGCAGTAGCAGCTTTGGCTTTGAGTAGCTGTGAAAAAACTTTCGAGGAACTCGAAAAAGACCCAAATCGCCCAGTAAATGTACCGGCCTCTTTGGTGCTTCAAGGCGTAGAATCTGACATGTTCAATAACATTGGTCGCCCATTTGGTGCCGAAATGCGTTGGAATCAGTTTTACTGTTCAAACTACAACTATTACGCAACCAACGAATATACTTGGACCTCTGGCTCAAACCATTACAATACACTCAAAAACGTAATCAAAATGGAAGAAGAAGCCAAGCGGGCTGGATTGGCCGATATAAACGGTTACAGTGCTTTAGGTAAGTTTTTTCGTGCGTTTTTCTTTTATGAAATGACAGTCCGCATGGGCGATTTACCGATGAATGATGCCCTCAAAGGCATCGAAAATATTGCCCCAAAGTATGATACACAAAAAGCCATTTTCGTACAGGTTCTGAAATGGCTCGACGAAGCCAATACCGACATGGCAGCCCTGATTACAAAAGGTGAAACTTCGGTGGCGGGCGATTTCTATTTTCGTGGAGATGTCCGTAAGTGGCAAAAAGTTGTGAATGCCTACAAGCTAAGAGTCTTGGTGGCATTGAGCAAAAAAGAAGCCGATGCCGATTTGGGCATAAAAGCTAAGTTTGCCGAAATGATGGGAAATCCTACCAAGTTTCCATTGTTGAGTAATATCGCAGAGAGTTTGCAATATACTTACAATAATTTCAATAAATATCCATCAAACCCCGATAACTTCGGTTTTGATGCGACTCGCCAGAATATGGCGAAAACATATGTCGAACCACTCTCTTCGATGAATGACCCACGTGTGATGGTTACTTGTGAACCCGCAGGTGCCGAATTAAAAGCTGGCAAAAAACCATCGGATTTTAGTGCCTATGTAGGTGCCTCATCGGCCGAAGATTTGACCGATATGAGCGATAAAGCAGGTCGAAATAATGGTGCTGGGTTTGCTCCGGGCGTTTATTCATTCCAAAATCGTTTTCGTTATTATCGCAATTATACCGCCGAAACTACTTTTATTGTGGGTTATCCAGAGATGTGTTTTAATATCGCTGAGGCTTATCATTTAGGTTGGGCAACGGGCGATGTTGAGACATGGTATAAAAGAGGAATCCAAGCATCAATGGATTTCTATGGAATCAAAAATGGCTCAAATACAATGACTTATTCGAGAACGGGCGGGCGTGATGCAGCCGATTTGGCCACTTTCACGATTGATTTTGATTTCGATAAATACTACGCTCAATCATTGGTAAAATATGCCGGAAAAAACACCAAAGGACAAGAGCAGATTATCACTCAAAAGTATCTGGCATTTTTTATGAACTCTGGTATGGAGGCCTATTTTAACTGGAGACGTACGGGATTCCCCAAATTTGAAACGGGCGTTGGAAATGGCAATTCAAACCGTATTGCGGTTCGTTGGCAGTATCCGTTCTCAGAACGCACAACCAACGCTGCCAATTACAAAGCAGCTATTGATAGTCAATTTGCGGGTAGAGACGACATCAATGATATACTTTGGGTAGTTAAATAAATTTTCAACATCATAGGTTAGTTTTCAAAAGCGGGGTTAGTTTTAGCTCCGCTTTTCTTTGATTCAAATTTTCCAGAAAATGATTCAAAATACAATTTCAGAAATCCGTCAACTCTTTGAAAACCAAGGAGATGAAGAATACTATGGCGAAAACGTTAGTCAATACGAACACGCTGCCCAAGCTGCCATTTTGGCTAAACGACAAGGCTACGACGAAGAGATACAGATTGCAGCTTTCTTGCACGATATTGGGCATTTGTTTCCTGCCAAAACCGAAGAGGAATTGATGGAGGTTTACGGTCGAAAAGACCACGAATCAGTAGCCGCCGATTGGCTTCGTGAGCGGGGTTTCGGTGAAAAAATAGCTATTTTAGTCGAAAATCACGTCAATGCCAAGCGATACTTGACTTACGCTGATGAAGATTACTACGAAGCACTTTCGGAAGCGAGTAAGCAAACGTTAATATTTCAAGGCGGAAGAATGGCCGAAAAAGAAGCCAAAAGCTTTGAACAAAATCCTTATTTTGAACTTATCATAAAAATGCGTCGCTGGGACGAAGCTGCCAAAGTCGAAAACATGCAACTACCTGATTTAGCGTATTTTCTAAACATTATCAACATCTATTTGACAAAAAAATGAAAAAAGTAATCTATTTGCTCCTGTTGAGCCTACCTGTATTCGCCCAAAACAAAACCGAAAATATCTTCATCATTACGACCGATGGTTTACGCTGGCAAGAAGTATTCGGCGGAGTTGATAGCATGATTCTGAAAGATGATAAATTTGTCAGAAATCGTGATAGAATCAAAAATAGTTTTGTAGCTAAAACCCCCGAAGAAAGCCGCCAAAAACTCATGCCTTTTGTTTGGAATACCGTAGCCAAAGAAGGTCAGATTTA
>JALOLV010000365.1 GCA_025455785.1 Spirosomataceae bacterium
TATTTTACGATTGGCAAAATCGCCAAAGACCAAGTAGAAGATTACGCCAAACGCAAAGGCATGACCCTCGACGAAGCCGAGAAATGGTTGGCACCGGTTTTGAATTATTGAATTGTGAGATAACCCTTGGGATGTATTGAAGCCTTCGAGGTTAAAATCGGAGGCTTCAATCACAATTCACCCATAAATGGTATGAAGGTATGGATTAAAAAATTGCCATCTCAAGATGTACAATAATTATGACTCATGGAGTTAAACTACACCTACATAGGTGCATTATGGCAATGCAAAAGCTACATATTTATCACCCGAACGAGTATTTAATTTGCCACCACCACAAGCAATGACTACATACTGTTTATTATTAACCTCATAGACACTGGGCGAGGCTAAACCAGCAGTCGGCAATGCCGCCTCCCATAGTGTTTTTCCTGTTTGTCGGTCAATGGCACGCAGTTTTTTGTCTTTTGAAGCAGCAATAAATATTAAACCACCAGCCGTAACTGCCGGTCCACCATAATTATCTGTACCAGTCGGTGGAATGCCCTTAGCCGTAAGTTCGGGATATTCTCCCAAAGGTACTTGCCAACGGCGTTTACCTGTATTCATATCAATGGCGGTAAGCGTTCCCCAAGGCGGCGTATTGATAGGATAACCGTTGCTATCATACCAACGATTATAGCCCGTGTGTGTATATGGTGAGGTTGATAGTTTCGATTTTCCGTCTGACTCGGCACTACCATTTTTACCAAATAAAAAGGCAATAATGGCTCTTTTTTCATCATCTTTCAAATAAGAAATGGCAGGCATCCTTCCTCTCCCTTTTTGAATTAATTGCAAGACAGCACTCTCAGTATATATTTTATCTATTTTTTGTAGCGATGGATACGACCCATCTTCATTTCCTTCTCTGTTCGCACCATGACAAGACATACAGTGTGTCTGGTACAGTTGTTTACCCGAAACCGATTGTTTGTTACTTAGTTTTTGAGAAGATTCTATTAATGAGCTATAACAAGGATTTTCTTTGGCGGGTATATACATAATACTATTTTCATCAACAGCCGCTCCGCCCCATTGAGCTCCACCATCTGTTCCCGGAAAAATAATTGTTCGGTTATGTCCAAATGGCATATAAGGCGAACCCATTGAGGTTTCTTTGAGTTGAGCAATGATTTCCTCTCGATTAGAAGCAAAAGGATTCACATCGTTGATAGTGAAAGTTAGACGAGTAAAATATTCGGGTAATAACGGAATGGGTTGTGTAGCTGCCGTTTCTTCGCCTTTTACGACTGATTTTGGGAAAGGCTTTTCTTCAATCGGAAAAACAGGCTTGCCAGTTACACGGTCAAATACAAACGTAAAACCTTGTTTACTCAAAACCGATACGGCATCAATTTTTTGTCCATCTTTTTGAATCGTAAATAAATTGGGAGGAGCAGGAATATCCCTGTCCCAAATATCGTGATGTACCGTCTGAAAATGCCAAAGCCGTTTACCTGTCTTTGCATCAAGTGCCAAAAGACAGTTGGCAAAAAGATTATCGCCTTTGCGATTACCCCCATAAAAGTCAAAGGCTGCAGAACCAGTTGGCACGTACACAATACCACGCTGATGGTCTAATGCCATGCCCATCCAAGAGTTGGCTCCACCCACATTTTTATAATTATCTTTCTCCCATGTATGATAACCAACTTCTCCGGGGCGTGGAATTGTATGAAAAGTCCATATTTTTTTCCCTGTTTCGGTATCATAAGCCCGAATATCGCCCAACAGAGCCGTAGCACTTTCGCTGACTCTTGTACCAACGATTAAAGTATTTTGATAAACGACAGCAGGGGTATTTGATATAACAAATTTATCTGCTCCTTCTCTTTCGATACCATCAAGAAGATGAATTTTACCATTCTGCCCGAAAGAAGGAATGACCTGTCCGTTTTTGGCATTTAGGGCAAATAAATAATCGCCATAAGCAAAGAAAATACGAGCCTCTTTGTCATTCGACCAGTAGGTTACGCCCCGACTGTTCATGTTGAAGTTTTTTTCTCCTAAATTTGTTTTCCATAATTCTTTGCCCGTTGCGGCATCCAATGCAAAGGCTTGCGAACCTGCCGAAACACCATACAAAACCCCCTTGATTATCAATGGATTACATTGTATTTGAGTTATATTTCTTACGGTATCCGCTCCGCCCGAAGCATATTCCCAAGCCAGCTTTAACTGAGAAACGTTTTGTGTATTAATTTGGGTTAATTTAGAAAAATGATTACGGTCATCGCCACCATTATACGATGCCCAATCACCATCACTATTTGCTTTGTTGTTCACATAAGCAGCTATCAGGCAGAACAAAATGCTTGTTACAATTACATAAAGGCTAATTTTTTTGAACATATTTGAGCAATTTGATTCATAGAAACACGAAAATGTCATCTCAAATAAAAACAAGAGACAAACTCTTAATAGAAACACTCATTTTGGTAAAAATACTATATAAATTTACAAAATAAATAACGAGACACCATAGTTTGGTATTGATAAAAAACTCTTACCGAAAAAATCAAGAAAGCAATGGTCCGATTATATTTAAGGCCGCAACCTAATACCCATGAAATCCTTGTTTTACCAGAGAAAAATCACGAAAGTTCTTAATACTATTGGGCATTTTTTTAGTTAGAAATTGATGGTATTTTTGAATATTAACCCCATACTCCATGAAAATCTTTTCTACCCAGCAAATTAGAGAAGCGGATGCTTACACGATTGCAAACGAGCCAATTGCGTCAATTGATTTGATGGAACGTGCATCGAGGGCGTTTGCCAATTGGTTTTCGGAGCGGTTTAGTATTTCAGAGAGCCGAATAAAAATCATTTGTGGGTTAGGAAATAACGGTGGCGATGGGCTGGCGATTGCCCGAATGTTGCACCCGTTCGGCTACGATTTAGAGGTTTTTGTGGTTCGATACAGCGATAAAACCAGTACAGATTTTGACATAAATTTCGCGAGATTATCGAAGCAACTACCCATTCAAAATATTGACAATCAAGACCTTGTAAATTTTGATAAAAACGATTTAGTGATTGATGCCATCTTCGGTTCGGGACTTTCGAGACCGATTGAGGGTTTAGTAAAAGAAATCGTAACAAAACTTAATTTGAGCGATGCAAAAGTTGTTGCGGTGGATATTCCGACAGGGCTTTATGCCGATTCGCCAAATAACGCAACCGATTGTATCGTAGAGGCCGATTTTACCGTCAGTTTTCAGTTGCCTAAATTGGCGTTTATGCTACCTCAAAACGATAAATTTGTTGGCAAATGGAGCATTGTTCCCATCGGATTGAGTCAGCAATTTATCGAAAATACAGAAACTTCGTTTTACTATTCCGATAAAGCAAATTCGCTGATAAAACCTCGCCAAAAATTCTCACACAAAGGCACTTTTGGGCATGGTTTGCTCATTGCTGGCTCGCACGGAATGATGGGAGCGGCAGTTTTGGCATTGGCAAAATCTCGGTTCAATCCTCCTCTTTAGATTTGGCAATTGTACAAATTAGCGTCCCCGAAGCCATTTATTTGACAGAAAAACCTCAATTGAACAGCTTTAATGCCGTTGGGGTTGGTCCCGGAATCGGGGTCAGCCAAGAAATTCAGCAAAATTTATGTCAATTATTCACCGAAAGCTCTCAAAATAACCTCCCGATT